>JBAYKW010000001.1:300000-392034 GCA_041664365.1 Patescibacteria group bacterium | reverse complement strand
CAGCCCTGTACCAACCAGCGGTTGTTCAGGGCGAGGGTAACCTCGCCAGTCGGCGCCACGGCGAATTCCGTGGTGCGCAGGCCGCCCATGATGGACAGAGCCAGATCGTGTTCTTCGCATTCGAATACGATTGTTTCAATGGTCTTCTCGACCACACGCTCGGTGGTATGTTCGACCACACGTTCCTGCGGTTTCGTGACCAACTTGTCCACGTAGATGTGGATGTAGCGGTCGCCGATACGCTGGGAGCGGATGTGGAAGTAATCGATCGGGACCTTGAGCGGGTCCACATCGACGTACCCCAGCACCTGGTTGGCCGAAGCCTCCCGGGCGCCGTTCGTACCGCCATCCCAGTCCAGGTTCTGGGCATCGAAGTCGATGTCCTTGAACCGGGGATCGTCCTTGAAGATCTCGAGAACTCCGTACTTCGTGGGGTCCGTGCAACAGACCACCACGATGCGCTTGTTCCCGGCGCGGACGCTGTCGAGCTCGGCACGGAAGGCAGGTGTTACCAGCGGAAGAACCTCTTCCTTGGTCACCAGATGTCCGGGCTTTCCCTTGTCCAGCTCGATGAAGATGCCGCGGTCCCGAGGGATCACGGTGTGATCGGGTTCCGCCCACACGACACTTGACCCGAGGGTCAGCATCAGTAGGGCGACGAGAAACACGGTGGTTTTCCTCACTACTCTCTCCTTGCAGTTTTGCTGCCATATCCATTATGACAGCGGGTGGAAACTCGAACGGGACAGGCTCTAACCGAAAATCGCGAAAACAATAGGTTTTCAAATAACACCTCTCCTAAAGATGAAACATCTTAGCAGAGGGGAACTGGGACATTTGTTAATCTCCCGATTCCTCCCGGCTAATCATGGGAAAAAGGCGGATTTCTTGGAAAAATCCACCGGAATATCTCAGATTTAATTAATGATGTATGTAGATAATATTGGCTGGTAAATAAATAATTTACGACTCGCTAATATATACTTATTTGATCATTTTGTCAAGAGCAACTATTTACTGCTACAATGAAATAATATTAATCAGTACTGCGTATTAAAAACAATGACTGTCATCAGAGACTGTAGTCACAAATCAGATGAGGAATTGGTTGAATTAACACTTTCTGATCAAGGGTGGTATTTGTGTTTGATGCAAAGGTACGAGGCTAAATTAACCAGATTTATCCGGCGTATCTCCGGAGTTAACGATCAGGATCTGGAGGATATTTTGCAGGACGTGTTTATTAAAGCCTATCGTAATCTGAACAGCTTTGATCTGGATCTGAAATTTTCTTCCTGGATCTATCGTATATGCAGGAATCACGTCATCAGCCATTACCGTAAAGCACAAAGCCGACCGGAACTGATCGGCGGTGAAGACGGGGAAATAATTTTGAATCAAATAAAAGATGACAGTGATCCACATGCTTTGATTGATGAAAAATTATCCAATGAAAAAATCCAGAGTGTGCTGGCTAAAATGGATAAAAAATACCAGGAAGTGATTATTCTGAAATATCTGGAAGACAAAGACTACAATGAGATCGCGGACATTTTAAAAAAACCCGTCGGCACAGTAGGAACGCTATTAAGCCGGGCAAAAAAGCAGTTTAAATCGATTACTCAAAAACAAGGAACCGAATTTTAATATGGAAGACACATCAAAACAAGTATTAGCAAAAATTGAACAGGAAAAAATAACTCCCAAACCGAAATGGCAGTTTCGTCTGGAGCAGGTTGGTTTGTGGTTTCTCGCCGTTATTTCCGTGCTGATTGGCAGTAACGCTTTTGCCGTAATAATTTTTGTCATGGTAAATAATGATTGGGAAGTTTTGGAATTAATGGAAAGAAACCCCGTTGCGCATACACTGTCCACCATCCCTTATCTTTGGATTGTCGTATTGGTACTATTTGTCCTGCTGGCATATTACAATACCAGGCACACCAACAAAGGATATCGTTACAGTACTTATGGCATCGTAATAGGTAGTGTACTGGCCAGTCTTTTGGTCGGAACAATACTTTATTCAGTTGGCTTTGCACCGGGTGTTGACCGGATGATGCGCAGAATGCCGGGTGCAAATATGCTTATGCATAACCGCGAGGAAATCTGGAACCATCCGGAGAAGGGATTTATTGCCGGTGAAATAATTGGGGTAGAGAGCGGAACGACTGAATTTGAAATAGTTGATTTAAACGATGATGAGTGGTTTGTTAACGCGAACAATGCAATTATTTTCCCCTCTGTTGTAATACAGGAAGGGGAGTTGATCAGAATTATCGGTCAGGCTGACGGACAGCAATATGTGTTTGAAGCGGTCCGCATCATGCCCTGGCAGATCGGCCCTCCTACCGGTGGTATTTTCGGTGGTGGTATGCGCCAAAAAGGCTATATCCAAGTGAAATAAATTTGGCTAAGACTGCGTATTAATGATTGATAGGTCGATTTTTAGGTTTGTTTAAAGGGAACTAATTAATAATTTTAATCAAAATGGCGAATATCATTGAAGCAAAAGGTCTGACAAGAAAGTATCAGGACGGGGATTCGATTACCTCTGCTGTGAATAATGTCAGCATCAGTTTGCCGGAGGGTGAAAGTATCGCAATCATCGGAACATCCGGCTCGGGGAAGACCACCCTCCTTCAGTTATTGGGCGGTTTGGATTATCCTACATCGGGCGAGGTTTTTGTGGACGGAAAATCATTAAACAGTTTAAATGATAATGAATTGTCCCATTTTCGGAATAAGACAATCGGTTTTGTATTTCAATTTTTCCATCTACAAGATTATCTAACTGCGAAGGAAAATGTCGCATTGCCGATGATCATAGCGGGGAAGGATTCGGAAACTGCCTACCTGCGCGCAGAAAAACTTTTGGAACAGGTTGGGCTATCGCACAGGGTTAATCACACGCCGAAAAAAATGTCCGGTGGAGAAATGCAAAGAGTGGCTATCGCTCGCGCACTGGCCAATGAGCCGAAAATTATCATGGCGGATGAGCCGACCGGAAATTTGGATAAGGCAAACGCAAAAAATGTACTAGAAGTATTGGATCATATTGCGGAGTCGGGAGTAAGTGTTTTGATGATCACGCATGATGAGCAGATGAGCCATCGGTATCAGCATGTTTTACATCTGGATAAAGGGAATATAAAGCAGAAAGGAGTAAAATAACATGAAATTCAGTTACATCAATAAAATTAATTTAAAGAAACTAAAACTATATCGCGGGAAGTCGCTCTTTCTGATTATCCCTATTACTTTACTGATGATGCTCGGCATTTTGGTTTCCAGCCAGTCCGCAAATATTATCAGCGCGTCTGAGGAGGCTATTTTAGGCACAGCCAAGGAACAGAGCCGTTTGATTGAACTGAGCTCGGTACAGACAGCTGGTGGTCCGGGTGCCAATGAGGGATTCATGAGAATAATCCGTGGCGGATCCAGTGACTATAAAGCCGGCGATCTCGAGACGGTAAAGACAATTAATAATGTAGAATCCGCATCTTTGAATGTGGCGGTGCCGATTGATCTGGCGGTTTCCGGTGATCTTGCCTCGGGTATGGAGGTTTCGATCGGAGGTATCAAAGGACTAAATGAAAATTTGGCCGCGCTTTATACGGATCAGGATTTTGATTATGTCGAAGGCGAACCGATACCGATTATTTTGAATGCCAATTCTTTGGCCTATCAGTTTGAAGACTGGCAGGGCAGGGATGAAGTGACGATCGATTTTACGCAGGCCAGAGGACAGAGAGGTATGGGTGAAAATATTGAAGAAGTGCAGAGTAGTCTTCCATTTAAAACTGAGGCGCTGGATTATGAAAAGGATGATCTGGTCGGATCAGTGATTACAATTGAATTTGGCGGACTGGCGGATGTGCAGACTTTTGAGCAGGAATTTACCGGTAGTGGTATTCTTTTCCGCAAGCTGACAGATGAACAGATCCAGACTGCTGAGAATGAAAGAGCAGAGGCAATCGACAAGTATTGGGATTATGAAAAGATTAAAGAGCCGATTAGTTATCAGTTTGTAGTTGCCGGAGTTCTGGAGGCGGACACGAATTTTTCAACGTACATTCCTGAGCAGTTCGCCAATAAATTAGTGAAAGAATACATCCAAAACCAGCTGGACGCACGCAACGATACGACCATTACAACAGATGATTTAAACTCTGTTTATACCGGTATGACTTTTGACGGACTGGAACTGGGTGGTAGTGGCGGCGGGACAATTGGCGGTTTCGGCGCAGTCGGAGGGGTTGGTGGAATGATGCGCGCTCCGGCCACTGGAGCAGGTCTGAATGTTGAGGTGGATGCTGCTGAAGAACTTCAGGATACTTATGCAATTCCGGGGCTGGTGATTGAAACTGAGCGCGAAGAAGGTGATACTGACGCTTTCCGTTCCCAGATGTTAGGTAGTTCCGGAGAAGTGATTGGAATCTACGAGAATACATCGGTCTATGAAGAAGCGGTAAAAACATCGGACACCATGCTAATAAAGATTAATAACACGGAGAACAGGAGCCAGGTGGTTAAAGATCTGAATGACCTGGGCTTTGCTTATCAGGATTTGAATGATCTGGAAGTATTCGCCGAACTGCAGTCAACACTCAATAATGTTACAACCGTCCTGACAATTTCGTTTATTATTCTGTCGGCAATTATCATCGTGCTGACTATGGGTAAATTTGTCTCAGAAAGCAAAAAAGAAATCGGAGTATTCCGGGCTATCGGTGCGACTAAACGTGATATTAAACAATTGTTTATGTCGCAGGCAATCATGTATACGTTAATCGGATATCTGTTCGGCGCAGCTCTGGGTATCTTGCTGGTATTATTAATCGCCAAACCGGTACAGCTATGGTTTGACGGCTTTATCAAAAACACCATAGAGGAAACATTTGCAGTTGTACAGAATACATCAGCGGGTACCTTCACTGGAATTGATTGGCAGATGTTTGGAATCTATACCGCACTATTGATTGTGATTGCAGCGGTAGTATCAATTATCCCCGCAACCAGGGCTTCAAATGTTTCTCCGGTACAGGCGATCAGCAACGAATGAAATAAATATTTCGTCAGGTGCGTAGTAAATGATGAAAGGTCGAACATTTAAAACTTAAGAAAGGACAAGGCAACATGAAAAAAATGTTACTAACCGCACTCGTTTCCACGGTTGCGCTCGGTACAGTCGGAATCGGATTTACCATGGCGCAAGGTGCGACATTATCCGATACGGAAGTTGTTACTGCCGATACAGAAGTAGCAGTAGATAATACAACTGCAGTAGATGATGACTGTATGATGGGCAGAGGTCGTGGTGCTGGTATGGGTTTTGAAAAAATGCTCGACCAGAAAGCGGAAATGCTTAAACTGACAGTCGATGAGCTGCAAGCCAAGCTGGATGAAGGCAAGACCTTTATCGAAATAGCTGAAGAGCAGGGAGTAACCTATACTGACATTCAGAGCAATATGAATGCCCAGTTTGAGGAAAACCTGCAGGCCCGCATCGATTCCGGTTTCTACACAGAGGAACAGGCTGAACAACTGAGAGCACAGCACGAGGAAAACAGCGGAAATATGCATGGAATGGGAATGGGAAATGGCATGGGAAAGCGCAATGGCGGAATGCATTTCTAAAATATCCTATGAAACAAAAAAGACCGGGCTGACCTACACCGGTCTTTTTGTTTTTATTATTTTAAGATTAAATAGGCATATCTCATAGTACTTTATTTATTTCGCATTTTATGTTAAAATAGCACAAGAAAAATAGACTAATTTTGGAGGCTTATGTCACGAACAACGATAGAGCACAATGGTTTAGAGTGGACAAATATTATCCAGCCCACCGAAGAAGACACCGCGTATCTTAAATCTAAATACGGATTTCATTATTTTGACCTGCGCGACTGTCTTTCTGTAACGGAGTCGCCGAAACTGGATATATACGAAAAATATCTCTTTATCGTGTTTCATTTTCCTGATTATGACCGAAAAGAGAAGAGAATGATTTATCGGAGATTAAATGTATTTATTGGAGATGGTTTTCTGATATCTTTGCATAAAGAGGGGTTTGATGCGGTCGAAGGAATGATTAATTATCTGGAAAAAAATAAAGAACCGCGGGACCAGTTTATGAGCAAAGGGTCCGGATATCTGCTGTACAACTTGATCAACCCTATTTTCAAAAAAGCATTTTCGATGGTTGATAAAATTGGTGAGAACCTGAGGGGGATTGAAGAGGACATTTATAGTGATAAAACGATCGACCTGGTGAAGGAACTCGCAATGGAACGGCGTAATATACTGAATTTCAGAAAAATTGTGGAACCGCAGAGATTTTTAATAGATACAATGGTGCACTTAAAGCGGGGGTTTTTGGGGACAGATTCAGATATATATTTTGATGATATTCATGATCATATTGAAAGAATCTGGATGTTGCTTGAAAACTACCGGGAAATAGTCAAAGGGTTGAGTGATACAAACGAATCATTAATCTCACATAAGATCAATGAGGGGATAAAATTGCTTACCATTATTTCCGTCGCCCTACTGCCCATGACTCTGATTGCGAGTATTTACGGCATGAACGTTATCGGTCTGCCATTCGCAGATACCCCCGGTGTGATGTGGGGAATTATCGGTACGATGTTACTGATAATCGGGGGAACAATATTATATTTTAGAAAAAAAGGATTACTTTAGAACATTAATTTTAAAAATATGCTGAAATCACTAAAAAAATTTGGATATCCTTTTGCTGCATTTTTCATCGTTATGGCCATATTGATCAGTTTTAATGAGTTTGTTTTGAATGAAGATACTGATCAGAACGGGACAGTGCTTTCTGCGATAGTAAAAGCTGAGGATGAGGTCGTGGTCACACCCGAGGAGCTGGTGAATAGCTATCAGAATGATATTAAATCAATCGTTTCAGAATTAGAATCTGCGCCGGATTCGGAGGAGCTCAGTATTATTGAACAAAAGTTATTGGACGAAAAAGTTCCCGATTCATACCGTGATTTACACCTCAAGCTTTTTGGCCTTGTTAATTCGAAAAAAACCGCTCTCAATCAGGAACTAAGCGGAGGAAATACAGACGAAGAAATACAAACTCAGTTAGAAACAATTAAAAAACAGTATGCCTGGTTACAGTAAACCGAAAATATTTAAGATGAAGTATTTATACATTTTTTTTGTTGCTGTGATTATTATCGTGATTGGCGGTGGTTTATTTATTGTAGTTAATCAGAAAAATGATGCACAAGTGCTTTCCTCAACGGTAACAGAAATAAATAATGTCCAGGCCTCAAGTAATGTAGTTTCATATATTTCTGATCAGGATGGAAATCAGGAAATTTATCTTGAAGATAAAGATCAGCAAAAAATTCAAAGAGTAACGGATACAAACGTTTCTGAATTCAGTCCGACTCTGTCATCAGACGGCAAAAAGCTGGCATTCTTTTCTGAGGAAGACAGTTTTTTTGGTATCTGGATATATTCTTTGGAAAATAATGAAAAGAAGTTAGTATCCATTACCAAAGCAAATCCTAAAAGACTGATGTTTTCACCGGACAGTTTACTGCTCGCTTATACGGAGGAAGATGGAATCCAAAACCAGCTTTATGTTATCAATACAAAAAACAGTTCCAAAGAAAGAGTTTCATCATTCTGTAATGATTTCACATGGTCAGCTGACAGTTCAGCAATCGTATATACGCGGAACTCGCAGACAGGCATAACAAAGACTGAGATGGATATCAGAATGATCGCAGAGAACGGCAAATTCAATGAACCAAGCACGGTTTTTGTCGGTGGTGTTGCCCCGGTATTTTTTAACGACAGCGAAAGATTATTTTTTATCGATACGAATGGGGAATATTTGAGCCTAGTTTCCACAAGCTTAAGAGGGGAAGATTATCAGGAAGAATTTCAGATAAAAATCCAGCCGCAGGATAATACCTCATACCGGCTTTTAAATAATCCGATAAAAAATGAATTACTATTATCCATCCTGTCAGAGGACAAGCTGGTTGAATCACTTTATATTTCGCTTGAGGATGAAGTTGTGCTTCCGCTTGATGAAAATGTTGATTCCGCACACTGGAAAAACGACGGTGAAATAATCTATATCGCTGTGGATCAGAATGAGCAAAGACAGATATGGACCAAGGACAGCTACGATGCAATATCTTTGCAAATAACTAATAAAAACAATAACTGGTTTTAATGGAATGATTATTGTCCGCCGGATCAGTTCGATTTTTTCTTTATTACTGGTTTTAGGGATGTTTGAATTATTGGTGATCAGACCGGAATGGTTTTTCTATATTTTCTTTATTCTTGAAGCAATAGTTGTTCTGACGATAATTGGCTTAGCCTGGAAGAAGATCGAACTAAAAGAAATATGGCAGTTCCTTGTCCCGCCCGTATTTCTGATTGGATCATCATATATTTTGCTGTTTTTTGTTGAAGGAACGCTCTATGCGCAACTATTCATACTATTTGTAATTTTTCTGTTTTGGATTTTTATTGAAAATACATTTCTATTTTTATATCAGCCAGTCAAATATCAGCCCTATGCATTAGAAAATATATCGGCATACGTTAATCTGGTGGCTGTATTTTTTATGGCTGCATCATTCCATAGTTCAATAATATTTTTAGGCACGTCAGGATCAATATCAACTATATTCGTTTTTATCTTCACACTTGTACTGGTAATTCAAATGCTCTGGATTAACAAGATAGTGCCTCGAGGGAACTATATTGTGGCAGTTGTATTGGCACTGCTTGTGGCGGAAATATTCTGGGCGACTGTTTTTTTGCCGTCCGGCTATTTGGTCAGCGGTTTAATCGTGGCAATCAGCTACTATTTTTTGGTTGGAATATTCCGTTATTGGCTGCTCAAGAGCCTTGATCGAAAAGTTTTTAAACGATACATTATAATCAGCGTATCCGTCCTTGTCGTGATCGCGCTGTCAGCGCGTTGGATTTAAATAAAAATTAATCAGTAAAATAAATATATGAAAACAAAACCTGTTCCTACATCGCCAAAAGTAAGAAATAGAAAGGATATTGTTGACGATATATACAAGCAAGACAGCCAAAAACTTTTTGATAAACCAAAAATCAAGCAACATAATATATTTATTTTAGTTATAGCTATTCTCTCTGGTTTTTTTGCCGGAATCCTTGGCGAAACCATTATCAATGCTCTGGCGGTTTCGTATCCCAATCTTCCGTTTATCAGTTCACTTTATGTAAAAACATATGAATCAGATAACAATGTTATTGTGCTAAAAAACGGGAAAACAATTGAAGTGCAGGAATTTGAAAGACTAAAGACACTGGATCAAATCCAAACTACAGTTGTAACAGTATTCGAAAAAAAGAACATAGGATCGGAAAATAATAATATACTGGAGCAGATTTACCAATCCGGCGACGCGTTAGGCAGTGCTTTAATTTTAACCAACGACGGATTATTAATAACAACAAATCAAGTTATAGCCGATGTAGAACGCGAATACGTCGCCATGACTTCAGATAAAAAAATTTATTTGATTGATAGTATCATTGATGATTCCGCGACGGATCTTGTATTTTTTAGAATTGATGCAAAGAATCTGTCGGTAGTGGAATTTGTTGACCCAATGGAATTACACATTGGTCAGCAAATGCTGTCATTAGTAAATAAAACAAATGGTTCTTATGAAAGTGATTCCACTGAAATAAAGGATCTGCTCTATTATAAGGACAGTGAAATAGGAGATGCTATTTATTCCACAGAGCGCGTCCCAGACCTGATCAGTATGACTAATTCCTTCCCGAATAATTATCGGGGTGCACCGGTGATTAACATAAACGGAAAAGTGGCAGGAATCGGCCTGGCAAATGAAGCAGGTGATATTAACCTGATTATTCCCGGCGAGTATGTTCAGAAAATTGTTCCCAGAATACTGAAAGACGGTGTTTTAAAAAGAGTATCGTTCGGAGTGATGTACGTGGATTTAAGCAGAACAACCAGAATGGATAACAGCATCGTCGGTGAAAACGAGGTGGGCGCATTAATCTACGGCAGTGAATCACCGTCAGTTACTGCGGTTGCAAACGGCAGTCCGGCTGAAAAAATAGGATTGCAGATTAATGACATAATAATTTCGATTGACGGAAAGGAAATATCAAAAACAGATTCTTTGTCAGAAATAATCCAAAGTTTCCAGCCCGGTGAAAGTGTTGATATACTGTATATTCGCGAAGGAGAAAAAAACACGTTGTCAGAAGTATTATTAACTGAGTCAGAATAATTTATGCGTAAGCTAATAAGCAGTATAAAAAACCACGAGCAGATTCAAAGGCGCCCATATATCGCTCAGTTTGTGAAATTTGCTATCATCGGCACGGCAAATACTTTTGTTGATTTTGGTATTTATTTTGGCCTTACCCGTTCATTCCAGTTCTGGGAGAATCACTACCTTTGGGCGAATTTTGTCGCGTTTGCCGTGGCTGCTTCCTCCAGCTACATACTAAATAAAAATTGGACTTTCAGAGATAATAATCGAAGAATCCGTATTCAATATTCCAAGTTTATTTTAGTCAGCGCAGCCGGACTGTTAATAAATGAAACAATACTGTATTTACTTGTGACACATGCTGAAATCCATGATTTAATTGCCAAAGCAATGGCGATCAGCGTTGTTTTGTTTTGGAATTTTACAATCAATAAAATATGGACTTTCCGTCCGCAGCAAAACAGCCAGAATGAACAGTTGTAAAATACAGCAGTTTAAGTTATAATCACGATGATCAGAAATGAAAAAAGCATCCATATTTAAGGCGTTTTCCCTTGTAATTCCCGTCTATAACGAGGAGAAAAGAATAAAAAAATCTCTTGAAAGGATCGTTCAATATCTGGATAAAAAATGCGATGAATATGAGATAATAATTGTTGATGACGGCAGTACCGATAGGACACTCGAAGTGATTAATGAGGTAAGTAATGACCGCTTCAGGATAATTAAATCGGAAAAGAACAGAGGAAAAGGTTTTGCTGTAAAAAAAGGTATGCTTACGGCAAAATATGAATATGTCCTTTTTTCAGATGCGGATCTTTCAACTCCGATTGAAGAGATTGAGAAGTTTGAACAATATGCTGCAGACTTTGATATCATAATCGGTTCACGGGCGATCAAAGGATCTAATATTGAGATCCATCAGTCAAAATTCAAGGAATTTCTGGGTCGGGTGGGAAACAGGTTAATCCAGCTGGTTTTACTGCCGGGTATACAGGATACTCAGTGCGGATTCAAACTATTCAATAAAAAAAGTACGGCAATTTTTGAAAAGCAGACGATAGACCGATGGGGATTTGATTTTGAGATTTTATGGCTCGCCAGAAAAATGGGTTTTAAAATCAAGGAAGTGCCGGTACATTGGATCAATGACTTTGGCACAAAAGTATCCGGATTTTCGCATTATGTTAAGACATTTAGAGAATTGCTGAAAATTAAATGGAATTCCATGCTTAAAAAATATAATTTCAAAAAAAATGACTGAGACACCAATATTTGATCAGGAGAATGTCCTTGTCTCTGGCGGGGCAGGATTCATCGGGTCTCATTTATGTGATGAGTTGGTGAAAAAATATAAAGTTATCTGCATTGATAATTTTATCACCGGTCAGGAGCGGAATATTGACCAGCTTTTGGATCATCCGAATTTTGAATTTGTCAGGCATGATATTAATGAACCGATTGATCTGGCTAAATATCCGGGTTTGAAGAAATTTAAAGTGGAATTTCAGGGAGTCCAACAAATATATAATCTGGCCTGCCCGACATCCCCGAAAGAATATAACAGAATTCCGATTGAAACACTTTTGACTAATTCGCACGGTACCCGCAACATGCTGGAGCTGGCGGTTAAATATAAGGCGAAATTTCTACACGTTTCCAGCTCTTCAGTATATGGCGAGCCTCTGGAAGAAGCGCCGTTTCAGGAAGACTACTGGGGATTTATCAACCCAGTCGGTCCCAGAAGCTGTTATAACGAGGGTAAGCGATTTGCCGAGAGTATGGTTACAAATTATAAAAGGGCTTACGAGTTGGAAACAAAAATCCTGCGTGTTTTTAATACATTCGGACCCAGAATGCGCATGGATGACGGACGCATGATCCCTGATTTTGTTGTATCTGCCATTGAGAATCGTGATATTGAAATATATGGAGATGAAAACGCCAAAAGCACTTTTTGCTATATTAACGATTTGATTGAAGCCATAACCAGAGCAATGAAAGCAAATTTCACCGGAATTTTAAACATCGGTAACCCGCAGGAGCATAAGATTGTCGATATTGCCAAAGAAATTGTTAAACTGACTCAATCTGAATCGAAAGTAGTATTTAAAGAAGCATTGCCGTTTACCTCAAAACAGGGGGTGCCTGACATTACATTAGCCAAAGCAAAATTAGGCTGGTTTCCGGTTGTACCATTGTCGAATGGGCTGAAGGAAACTATAGAATATATGAAAGGGAGCAGTCATATTTTAAATTTTAATCCAAATAAACTTTAACAAAAAATTATGTCACCAACACCAAAAAAGATCAAAAGCTATATTTTTACATCAGAGTCGGTTACCGAAGGGCATCCAGATAAAGTCTGTGATCAGATTTCCGATGCGATTTTGGACGAACTATTAAAGCAGGATAAATTTTCTCATGCGGGAATTGAAACTTTCGCTACAACCGGATTAGTAGTAGTGGGAGGGGAGATCCGAACAAACGGGTATGTGGATGTGGCGGATGTCGTCAGAAAGACGATCAAAGAAATTGGCTATGATGATCATGAGATTGGTTTTCACTGGGAGGATTGCGGAGTAATGGTGACGATTAACGAACAAAGTCCGGATATTGCCCAGGGGGTGGACAGCGGTAAAGGGAAATTTAAAGAGCAGGGTGCCGGTGACCAGGGGTTAATGTTTGGTTACGCATCAAATGAAACAAAAGACTTAATGCCTCTGCCAATCGCGCTGGCGCACAAAATTACCCATCGTTTGGCTCAGGTGAGAAAAAATAAAACCCTGCCGTATTTAAGGCCGGACGGAAAATCCGCGGTTGCCGTTGAATACCAAAACGGAAAACCAAAAAGAATCGACACTGTAATTGTCGCAACTAGTCACAATGAAAATATTTCATCCAAAAGGATTGAAAGAGATGTTATTAACAAGGTTATTAAACCGGTGTGCGGAAAGTATGTTGATTCGAAAACAAAATTCTTTGTCAATGCGACAGGCAGGTTTGTAAAATGCGGTCCGCCGGCGGATGCGGGACTTACGGGGAGAAAAATTATTGTTGATACATACGGCGGTCACGGCAGTCATGGTGGAGGAGCGTTTTCCGGCAAAGATCCTTCAAAAGTTGACCGGTCCGCGTCATATATGGCGCGCTACATAGCAAAAAATGTTGTTGCGGCCGGACTTGCTGAAAAATGTGAAGTACAGCTGGCATACGTAATCGGTTACGCGAAGCCGATCAGCGTGCTTGTCGATACCATGGGAACCGGAAAGATATCTGAAGAAAGAATAGTTGAGCTCGTTAAAAAGAATTTCCCGATGACTCCGGCTGGAATAATCAACCATCTGAAACTGCTCAGGCCGATTTATAAGAAAACCGCGGCTTATGGCCATTTTGGCAGAAACGATAAGGATTTTACGTGGGAAAAGACAGATAAAGCTGCTGTATTAAGAAAAGAATTAAAGAAATAGAAAATGGCAAAGATTCTGGTAACAGGCGGAGCCGGATTCATCGGTTCGCACGTCGTGGACGAACTTGTACGGAAAAAACACAAAGTTGTAGTAATTGATAATTTGTCTTCAGGCTATGAGAGGAATGTAAACAAACGATCAAAGTTGTATCGTTTAAGCATTGATTCCAAAAAGATTGCGGATGTTTTTCGCAGGGAAAAATTTGATTATGTTTTCCATTTGGCCGGTCAGATTGATATTCGTAAATCCATTAATAATCCAATCGCTGATGCAAATACGAATATTGTTGGATCCATAAACATTCTCCAGCAGTCCGCTAATCACAAAGTTAGGAAAATAGTATTTTCCTCGACGGGTGGAGCAATCTACGGCGAAACAAAAAATGTTCCCGCAACTGAGAAGAATCCTGAGGTGCCGATTTCACCCTATGGTATAGGAAAATTAGCGGTGGAAAAGTATCTGGAATATTTCAAAATACAGCATCATCTTGATTATTCGGTTGTTCGCTATTCAAATGTTTACGGTCCGCGACAGAATGCTAAAGGCGAGGCAGGAGTAATATCCATATTCATCAACAACGCAGTAAACGGAAAACAATCAGGAATCAACGGTACAGGAAAACAGACAAGGGACTTTCTTTATGTCAAAGATGCCGTAAAAGCAACCGTAATGGCAATGCAGAAAAAGGGGCGCGTTATGAATGTCAGTACAGCCAAGGAAACTAGTATTCTGGAACTGTACAACCAGATAATAAAGATAGGAGAATTTTCCGCGAAACCTGTATTTAGAAATTCGCTAGCTGGAGACCAGCAACGCAGCTGTCTGAATGCACAGAAAATAAAAAAATCCTGGGGATTTTCCCCCAGCTATTCTCTTGAACGGGGATTAACAGAAACAATTAAATGGTTTAGAGAAAATATATGAGAATTTTGGTAACAGGCGGAGCGGGGTTTATTGGCTCGCATTTATGTGAGAGTCTGGTTAATAGCGGTAATGAAGTTATCTGTGTGGATAATTATTTTACCGGACAGAAAAAAAATATTCGAGACCTGCTCGATAATAATAATTTTGAATTAATCAGGCATGATATAACTTTCCCATTATTTTTGGAGGTTGATCAGATCTATAATTTAGCTTGTCCGGCATCGCCGATTCATTACCAGAGAAATCCGATCAAAACAATCAAAGTTTCAACGGTGGGGGTGGTAAATATGCTTGGAATGGCCAGAAGGTGTGATGCGCGTATTTTGCAGGCATCTACATCCGAAGTTTACGGTGATCCGAAAGAACATCCGCAAAAAGAAGAATACTGGGGGAACGTCAATCCGATCGGACCCCGAAGCTGTTATGACGAGGGTAAAAGAGTTTCCGAGTCGCTGATGTATGCATATAAGTTTCAAAATAAGGCAGATATCCGTATTGTCAGGATATTCAATACATACGGTCCAAAGATGGCGTTCAATGACGGGAGAGTGGTTTCCAATTTTATCCTTCAGGCACTCAAAGGAGAGGATATAACAATTTACGGCAAGGGAGATCAGACCAGAAGTTTCTGTTTTGTTTCGGATATGGTGAGAGGAATAATTTCAATGATGAACTCAGAAAATTTTGGCGGTCCGGTGAATCTTGGTAATCCGGTTGAATCAACCATTATTGATCTGGCGAAAAAAATAATTGATCTGTCAGGTTCGAAATCTAAAATTATATTTAAAGATCTTCCACAGGATGATCCGGTAAGAAGGAAACCGGATATATCATTGGCGCAGAAAAAATTGAACTGGAGTCCGGAAATTGGAATTGATGACGGTTTGATGAAAACCATCCAATGGTTTAAGAACGAATTAGCTATCCATTAATCAGTGTTTATTACTTTAATTAATACGAACAGATAAATTTATGAAACTATCGGTAATTGGCATCGGGTACGTCGGGCTTGTTACTGCAACCTGTTTTGCAGAATTAGGAAATACTGTGACCTGCGTTGATATTGATAAAAAAAGAATTGAGAATCTTAAAAAAGGCATTATTCCTATCTATGAACCGGGTCTTTCGGAACTGGTAAAGAAAAATATCAAGCAAAAAAGAATAATTTTTACGACCAGCACTAAATTGGCGGTATTGAACAGTACAGTTATATTTATTGCCGTGGGAACACCTTCCGATAAAGACGGTCAGGCTGATTTGAAGTATGTAAAGCAGGTAGCAAAAGAAATTTCCATACATATGAAAGATTATCGAGTGGTGGTAAATAAAAGCACAGTGCCGGTCGGAACAGGGGATATTGTCACCAGAATTATACAAAAAAAATACAAAGGCAAGTTCAGTGTTGTTTCAAATCCTGAATTCCTGCGTGAAGGCTCAGCGGTATATGACAGTATGAATCCGGACAGGATAGTAATCGGCAACGGTGACGCCAAGGCGCACAAAATAATGGAAGAATTATACCGGCCATTTAAGGCACCGATCGTATTTACAGACGTAAAAAGCGCTGAACTGATAAAATATGCGTCCAACTCCATGTTGGCCACGCAAATCTCATTCATCAACAGCTTGGCGAATATCTGTGAAAAAGTGGGAGCGGATGTTGATTTTGTGGCGGAAGGAATGAAACTGGACAAAAGAATTGGCAGACATTCCTTTTTATCAGCTGGGGGAGGATATGGCGGAAGTTGTTTCCCGAAAGATGTGAAGGCCTTGATTAAGGCATCCGATAAATACGGCTATAATTTCACTATACTGAAAGCGGTAGAATCAGTAAATGAAGCACAGAAAAGGCACGTGATTACAAAGACAAAAAAACTGATCGGCAGTCTCCGCGGAAAAACAATCGGTGTATGGGGACTGGCATTTAAACCACAAACGGATGATATGCGGGAGGCAATTTCAATTGTAGTGATTGAAAAACTTCTCGCAGACGGAGCGAAAGTAAAAGCTTTTGATCCCGTGGCGCAAGATGAGGCACGCAACATATTTAAAGATAAAATTAAATACTGCAAAGATGTCTGGGAAACAGCACAGGATGTAGATGTGCTGATAATTCTGACCGAATGGCCGGAATTCAAAGAAATTGATCTATTAAAGTTGAAAAAAATAATGGACAAACCCTATATTATGGATGCCAGAAATATATTTTCACTGGATGAAATGGAAGAAAAAGGATTTCATTATCTAAGTATTGGCAGATAAAAAAATGCGGTTAATTGTCACAATTCCTGCTTTCAACGAAGAGGAAAACATAGTGGAAGTTATCAAAGAGATACCACGCACGATTCAGGGAATATCTGAAGTAAAAGTTTTAGTATTGGACGACGGCTCAACAGACAGAACGGTAGAAAGAGCTAAAAGTGCCGGCGCAGATTACGTATTATCTCATAAAAAAAACAAAGGCCTGGCAGCAACATTCCAGGATGCGATGGCAGCTGCTTTAGAAAACGGAGCGGATGTGATTGTGAATACCGACGGTGATAATCATTATAACCAGTCCCGGATTCCGGACCTGATCCGTCCGATAGTGGATCAGCAAGCGGATATTGTGATTGGTGACAGGGAGATCAGAAAATTAGAATATATGCCGGCTGCCAATAAGTATCTCAATCTGATCGGTAGTTTCTGTGTTTCCCGTCTGATCGGAATAAAAAAGACGATTGATGTCTCCTCCGGTTTTCGTGCTTATACCAGGGAAGCGGCAATGAGAATATCGATTCTCTCTAAACATACCTATACTCACGAAACATTGATTCAGGCGGTAGATCATAATCTAATCGTGACGTCTGTTTTAATCAAAGCACGAAAGGTTACAAGAAAATCCAGGCTGATTAAAAATATTCCTAAACACCTAGCCCGTTCAATATTTGTTATACTGAGGGTTTTCACGGTGTATAAACCACTGAGAGTCCTGTCGTTCATGGGGTTCGTTGTGTTCATCCCCGGCTTGTTTTTGGTATTGAGATTCCTTTATTTTTACTTTTTTACAGTTAGAGGCGGAGAAGGGCATATCCAGTCCTTAATTATCGCCGCTATTCTGATTTTGCTTGGCTTCCAGATTTTTGTTCTGGGTTTAATAGCGTCGGCAATCGGTTGGAACCGGAAAACACTTGAGGAAATTTTATACAGGAACAAAAAAAACACCCTTCAAAAATGAAGATACTGTTTATCACCAGAAAATATCCGCCGAAAGTCGGTGGCATGGAGAATTACAGCTACGGCCTGATCAGTAATATAGATTGTCATAAACATATTATTGCTTTAAAACATTCGCAGTATCATCTGATCTGGTTTTTGCCGTACGCATTTCTAAAAAGCCTGGTAATGTTTTGGCATGTTGATATTATTTATTTGTGTGATTCTCTGCTCGCACCGCTGGGATATCTATTAAAAGTAATAACGCGGAAACCGGTTTTTGTAACTGCGCATGGACTTGATGTAACCTATAATAGATTCTGTTATCAGAAAATGGTCACCCCGTTTTTAAAAAAAATGGACAGGGTTTATGCGGTGAGCCAGAACACAGTTGAAGAATGTGTGAAAAGGGGAGTAAAGAGAAAAAAATGCATCTTTATTCCAAATGGCGTTGCCCAGCCGGAACCGGGTACAAAATATCAGAAAAAAGACCTGGAAAGGTTTCTGGATTTATCGCTTGAAAACAAAAAAGTCTTATTGTCTCTGGGAAGATTGATTCCGAGGAAAGGTGTGGAATGGTTTATCGAAGAGGTTGTTGAAAAATTACCTTCCAATATCATATATGTGGTAGTCGGAGAGGGTGAAAACAGAGAAGTGATAGAACATTCCGTTCACGACCAGGGATTAGGGAATAGAGTCTTTATCGTCGGCAGAGTCAAGGATATAGAGAGGGAAATGTTGTTTCAGACTGCCGATGTTTTCGTGATGCCGAACATCCGCGTGGAAGGTGACGTGGAGGGTTTTGGGATTGTGGCGATTGAGGCGGCTATCCAGGGTTTGCCGGTTGTGGCGTCAAATATAGAGGGGATCAACGATGCGATTATTGAAGGTCATAATGGTTTTTTGGTGGAGTCGGGGAATGCTCAGGCTTTTGAGGATAAAATAAGGTATATTTTGGACCAGGAAGATATAAAATCATTATCGGAACAAGTTTCAGATTATACAAAACAGAATTACAGCTGGCAACATGTCAGCAATTTGTACCTGCAGGAATTTGAGCAATGGGAGAAGAATAAAAGAATCAGTAAAAATTGAGGCAACGTGGCAAGAAAAAAAGTAGCTATTATTATTAAGTATTTTTACCCGATCAAAAGACCTTCGGGTATTTCTAGTTTTGTTTACCAATTGGCAAAAAATCTGGCAAATGAGGTTGATCTGACGGTAGTATCCTACAACAAAGAAGAAGATGACAGGACATCTTATAATCATGACGGTTATCAGATAATAAAAGTTAGCGGATTATTCCCGGTGCAGTCAGCCAGAAAAATAAACAAATTGAATCCGGATACGGTAATTATTTTTAGCGGAATATTTGAACCCCTGAAAACAGTACTGTATTTTGGTTTAATCTCCGCATTGATCAAAACAAAGAATCAAGTCTTTTGCCAGGCAACAAACTATAATAGAGAGAATTTGCCTGCAATATTCGGTATGTTCCTTAAGCGATTCAAATCTGTCATCGCGACCAATGAACATTTATTCAATCAGTATAAAAAAATCGGCAAGGATTCGATTATAATTCCACCGGCTGTAAGCATTGCTGATATCGAAAGCTTAACTCAAGTAAAGATTAATAAACCAAAAGATTTAAGAATTGGCTTTGTAGGACATTTTTATAATATCAAAGGGCCAGACCGATTGCTGAATACATTTTTGAAAATCAATCCCAGCAATGCTGATATAATATTTTCCGGCGGCGACGGACCGGAGAAATCGGCAATCGAGCAAACGGCAAAAAAAGATGCAAGAGTATCGATTATTGGTTGGCAGGAGAACCTGATGCCGTATATTGCTTCCTGTGATCTTCTGGTATTGCCATATCGTGATTCATATTCGGTTCTGGGTGTTTCACAAGCGGCACTGGAGGCAATGGCGCTTTCCATACCGGTAATTGGCACCAATACGCCGTCTTTGGCGTTTTTAATTCGGGACGGGTATAATGGCTATATTATAAAAGATGATGAGGATCTGAAACAAAAACTGGAATACCTACTTAACAATCCGGAAAAAAGATTAGAGCTTGGCCGGAATGCCCGCGATACAATAGAAAAAGAATTTGAAATTAATAAAATTACTAAAGCATATCTGAATATTATATGATTCCCGTCAGAAATTCATCAAACAAAATGGGATCAAGGATAGTAATAAAGTCTGATTTATTAAATTAATTTACAATAATTTCTAAAGGGATGAACAATCAAAAAGAAAGTTACGAAAAGACAGAGGAATATTACAACAAATACGGTAGTTGGTATGACGATGAGCGCATTAGCGGGTATTATGAAATGATCAACAAAAAAGAGGTGGAGATCGTGGAAAAATACGGCAAGGATAAAAATGTACTGGAAATCGGGTGCGGTACCGGAATTATTTTAAATGAGGTAAATAAATTCGCGCATATCGCAAATGGAATTGATTTGTCACCCGGAATGTTGGAAAGGGCAAAGGAGAAGGGTTTGCAGGTACAAGTGGCAAATGCCAAATCCATTCCGTTCAATGACAAAACTTTTGATGTTGTTTATTCTTTTAAAGTACTGGCGCATATACCGGAAATAAAGGAAACAATCAAAGAGGCGGTCAGGATTGTCAAAGATGACGGAACACTCATTTTGGAATTCTATAACCCTTACAGCATGAAAAAACTGACGAATCTGATTTACAATGTGGTGAAAAAAAGGGATGTCTATATCCGTTACGACAGCCTCAACAAAATAAAGTCTTATCTGCCGGAAGGATGGGAGATTGTGGATTATTGCGGAATAAAAGTTTTGGCGATGGGGCAGAAATTGTCTACCAACCCTATTTCCATGTCTTTGGAAAAAATGATGGCTGGTTCATTTATGAAGCGCTTCGGCGGATATATGGTCGTAGTAATAAAGAAAAAGAATGCCTAAAAAGCTGTTTATTATAATTGTTACATGGAATGGTCAAAAGTTCATTCAAGATTGTTTGAATTCAGTGTATCAACAAACTGAATCAGGATTTGGTGTGATAGTGGTAGATAATAAATCAGAAGACCGGACCAGGGAGATAATCAAAGAAAACTTTAAAGACGTTATCCTGATAGAAAATGATAATAATCAGGGTTTTGCGAAAGGCAATAATATCGGGATTAACAAGGCATTATCGCTTGGTGCTGATTATGTGGTGCTACTGAACCAGGACACCGAAGTATCAGATAACTTTGTAAAAAGCGGGGTGCAGTATTTAGAAGATAATGTTAACGTCGGCCTGGCATCGCCGATCATTCAGTATCCGGACAGCGATAAAGTATGGTTTGCCGGTTCAAAGCTGTTTCGTGGAAAGGATATTTTAAGTCACCCGACAACGAAGGTAGGGGAGCACATCAATAAAAAATCCGCGCTTGAGAAAATTGATAAAAATATCACTGCTGATTGGCTCCCGGCCTGTGCGCTGTTTATCAAGAAAGATGTCTTTCAGAAAATCGGTCTGATTGATGAATCATTTTTTATGTACGGTGAGGATTTGGATTTCAGCCTGCGCGCTTTGCGGGCGGGTTATCAACTCGGTGTTGTTAGTAATATGACGATTGTTCATAAAGAACAATTGAACTCTAAAATAAGTATTAACTTAGGATTATTTAAAAAAATATTGTACAAAGCAAGGGCGCGGTGCAAAATCGTTCAGCGGTATTACAGCATCAGCGAAAAATGTTATTATATAATCAAATTGATATATACGCCTTTTTTTCAGTTAGCCTATGCAGTTAGAAAAATCATTTCTTAGAATCTGTTTTGCCTTTGCCATATATTTATCGGCAATTTTAGCTTTAGCAGTTTTCGGCTTTTTTTCAAAGATTCCGGTCGCAGTAGTATCAGTTATGTTTATTGCTCTATCAGCTTATTACCTGCTAAGGACTGTATTAGCACCGAAAAAAGAACAGAAGAATAAAACCGCAATAGTTTCTTTTTTTATTATCCTGCTTTTCAGTTTGATAGCCGGATATTTTCATCATGATATACCGACGGCCAGGGATGATTTGAGTTATATCTATTCAGCGGACAGACTGACGCAGTCCGGGTCTTTGGTATGGGAGGATTATTTTACGCGCCCGGTGCATGGCGTCAGAAATCTGGACGGTGACAAATTTACATCCCAGTTTTTACCTACCTATACCGGGTATTTAGCTGTATATCATATGTTTGGCGGATTACAATTTTTGTTGTGGGCAAATGTTTTACTGATGTTACTTACTTTCGGTATATTTTACTTCTTGGTGAAAGAGCTGGCAGGTGGAAAGGCATCGCTGATCGCGCTGATATTTTTGCTTTCTACCTATGTGTTTTTCTGGTTTCCGAAAAGAACCAATGTTGAAAATATCTCGATATTTTTTATCTGGCTTGGAGTGTGGCTAGCGGTACTTGCCGTTAAAAAAAGAAACCCAAAATATATAATGGGTGGGTTAATTCCATTTTCGCTATTAACATTAACAAGGCCGGAAGGTTTGATATTTTTTGCCGTGTATTTGGTTGTGGCAGTTTATTTGATTCTTTACAAATATAGAAAAGAATTTGTAAATAACAGATTATCCATCTGGCTCGGGGCGGGAATCACCGTTTTGAATCTGGTAATTTTCTATTTTTACGTCATGTATTACGAGGCCGGATATATCATGACCCAGGCTTTGGACGTTATAGAAGGCTTTGATTATATATACAAAAATACTGCAATCCTATTATTATCTGTTTTATTAGTCGGTGGATTGATATTTGCCTTGATTAAGTTTTATAAAAGGATTGATTTTAATAGATTACTGTTTTATCTGATTATTTCATCGATAGTTATATTTGAGTTGATATTTTTGGCTTTTGAAAATTCAGGTGAATTAACATGGACTGTTTATCGGACCCAGTATGTATTTGAAAATTTTGCTTTTTATTTTTACTTTATCTTTATTTTTATTATTTTACTGGGATTACGAAAAAAACTTTTCACTGTCAATGAATTTATAGTAACCCTGGTATTATTGCCGGCATTTCTTTTTATTATTGAACCGAATATCGCCCTGGACCAACCCTGGTTTATGCGGCGCTTTTTCCCGACATTGATCCCGCTTTTTGCCGTCCTGTCTGCTGTAGTGATCGTCAGGCTCGATCTGCCGAAAAAACAATTAAGGACGGCAGTAACACTGATCGCAATCATCGGGATTATTTCCGCGAGAACGATTTTATTCTTTGTTGAAAACAAAGGACTAACAGGACAAGTCGAAGAGTTTAATAAAATATTTCACAAAGACTCTCTGGTGGTAATGGACCCCGGTTGGGGCTGGCAGAAGATAGCATTGATCCAGCACTATTTTTACGATATGGATACATTGCCGAATATTGATCTGTATCGCTCCGAAGAGTTTAAAAAAGATCTGCCGGAAGTATTGCCGATGTATCCGGATTGGGAACAGAATAATGATGATTTACTAGGGATTATGAACTGGCAGATGGACAAATCGGAACAACATTTTATTAATCTATTGGATCAATATGAAGAGGTATATATAGTTACCGACGAAGAAAGCTCAAACTATTTTAACGGCTTCGCTGATCAGAACCTGGAATCAGTGGGCAATTTTACATTTAGATACAAAGAACTGAACAAAGAATCCAGTATTACCGGGTATATCCAGCAGACTAAAATTATTGATCTGAAAAAAATCAGGGGTTTGCAGGATTCGATTCCTCCGAATAGGATAAGCCGGCAAGAAATAAATTTGTTTATCTATAAAGTTAAGGATATCAGGGCATATGTCCCGTTTGAATATGTATCAGTGATGACAGATGACATGGAAAAGGGTAAATATTATGTTACCCGCAATGAACTTGATTTACAGACATATAAAAAAGACCTACAAAACGTTGTAAGAGATGTTGACCTCGGGATAGATTAATTGAAAGGCGGAATCTATTTAATATAATTCATGAATTTCTTTTCCACCACCCGGTTGGAATAAATTTTGTGCAGGAAAAATATTTCTTTGAATACCAGAAAGACGGTGTAAAAGATTACCAGCAAAAGCGACAGGGGATAGTATTCCCAATTGCCGTGTTTTTGCATCAGTACGTCAGTGATGACTGTAACTGTGATAATATTCATTGAAGTCGGATATTCTGAGATGTCTTTTGCTGCTGCAATAATAATGTTTTTAAGTGACATCTTGCTTCTTATTGTGCTTATTTCCGGTTGAGGATTCTGACTCGCCGGCTGTAACCCGTTATCCTGTACCATATTTGCAATTTGATATTTCGGATTATCTTTTCTTTCCAGCATGTAAAACAGGGTAGAAAGCATCCCTTTTTTTACGGGATTGCCGGAAAAAATCACTAAAATCAGACCGACAAAAAGCACCCAAGTTTCATTTACCAGATAGTAGGAGAAGATCACCAGTCCGAGGAAAATAAAAGGGATTACTAAAGCATGATTCAGCGAGTCCAGAAATATTCCGTTCACGGAAGGTTTTTTCCGGTAGCGCGCAATTTCACCGTCAACGCAATCAAATATATATCCCAACTGGATCAGTATCAGGGCCGGTACGGACCATTTGTATCCACCGAAGGCAAGTAATATAGAGCCGGCGATGCCAAAAAACGCCTGTATCAATGTGGCTTGATTGGCAGTCAGCGGTGTATGTAGCAGAATCCAAGTAAAATAAATAGAAACTTTTCTGATCACATATTTTGCGTACCAGACAGTTTCTTTTTTTGGATCCGGCTGGATTGTTGCTTTTAATTCTTTAATAGACGGAAGTGTTCCCATGCTATATTTTACCATTATTAATTTCTGATTCGTTGATGTGTTTCTGCACATCCAAAAGGTCCTCTTCAAAATCAATTTCTTTGCAGTAGTTGTTCTCAATATTGATTGCCTTCAGTTTCAATTTATCGGATAAAGTCAGGTTTTCAAGAGCCTTTTCAAAATAATCTTTTTGACCGACTTTGCGGAGCTCCTCCATAAATAGTTTTAAATCCTTCTGTTTAACCATATTAATGCCGACTGCTTCACCCTCGCCGTTTTTTACCTCTTTGGAGAGCTCTCTGATAAATCCGATGTCTGACAGGGTATATTTTATTTCTTCATCTGCACACTTTTTCGTATCCACTAGGCAGGCGGAATCCTGCGAAACTTTCAGCAAATCCAAAACAGCAGAATCAAAATAGACGTCGCCATTCAGCCAGATAACATCGTCATTCATTTTCTCAAGTGCTATCAGCAGGCTTTTAGCCGTATTGGTATGTGCATATGCATCATTATAGACAAAAATTCCTTCCGGATGCGCCTCCATGATTATTTCTTTTTTATATCCTACAACAATAAAAATATTATCCAAACCGTCAATTTTGGACAACTTGGATATTTGCGCATCTAAAATTGTCATTTCGTTTTTCAGACTTGTGAGAGGTTTTGGAATCAATGTTCCGAATCTGGTTCCCATGCCGGCGGCCAAGATGACAGCTTTCATTTCAATTTGGTATTATTGTTTAAATATTATTTCTTTAATTGCATCAACTTTTATATTCTTTTTTACAATCAGTGAATGTAAAAATTTTAAAAGGGGGTAATTTTTCAGGGGGACTATGGTATCTAGGATAGCAATCGTGTTTATCCCTTCGATCGTTTTCCCCTGTTTTTTCATTATCAGGACGGCTTTTTTTGCCGATATCCCTTTGCCTAATAATATACCAAATTCCCTGTTTCTAGTAGACCCCGTACAGGACATCCAAAGATCATTGCTCCAGGCCTGGCTTTTCATGCTAAATGTGGCTTTATTAGCTCCAAAATGGCCTATAGCGATGTTTTCCAGCTCATCTGCAATAACTGTTATAATATGCGTTTCCGAGCCATAGGAGAAGCCCATTCCCTTAATTATCCCCGCCAGGACGGAAACCACGTTTTTAAAGGCTGAAGCGTATTCTACTCCCACCAGATCATTACTCGGATAAACGCGCAGATTGCTGGATTCAAAAATATTTACCAGAGTAGGCAGGATTTTTTTATCTTCACATGCCATAGTCGCGCCCAAAGGTTATGTTTAAAAAGATCAGCGGCAATTGTTCCGCCGGCAAATAAAGCGTATTTGAAATTTTTGTTTTTAAGCTCTGCTCTGACAATTTGCGAAAGTCTTTTACCTGACTGATAATCAAGCGCCTTAGATGTGTTGACAATTGATATGCCGTTGGGTAAATACGGCTTGATTATTTTCATTACTTCCCTGGTTGCATTTGAGGGAATTGCCAAAACAAGAATGTCGCAATCTTCCAGTAATTCTTTGACATTGTTTGCAAAAATAACACTCCGCGAAACCTTATAATCCTGGTATAACGAAAGGTGAGTGCGTTCTTTTCTTAAATGTGCCATAAGGGTTTTATCACGGTCATATCCGTATATATTTAAACCGGTGTGTTTTCTGTCGAAATGTTTCAGGAATGCGTAACCAAAATTACCCAGTCCGTAAATTGATAGCTTCGTTTTTTTAATATATTTATTCATTATTATTTGAAGACTTATTGAAAAATGGGAAGATTTCCTTGATCAGCTTTATATCATAGGAGGATAAAAATTTTAACAGGTATAATGCAACCAGATACACAATAGTGCTGACAATTGAGTTGAATACTATATTAATTCTGCCGGAAAGTTCAAAGAATATCACCGACATAAGTATTCCTGATAATAGGGCGGGAAATAAATATTTTAATCCTATAAACATTCCCTGCTTAAAATATTTCTCTATGTAAATATAAAATAGTACGCCCAAAACTAATTCGGATACCAAAGTCGCGACGGCCGATCCGGTAAAACCATAGCGGGGGATTAAAAACAGATTTAGTACAATATTCAAAACAGCAGTAATACCCTCGATTGTCGCACGGATTTTTTGTCTGTTGATCGCGGTGATTGATTCTGCAGAAGAATAGGTAAAGAATCGGATAATGATTATAATACCCATGATTTGCATCACAACCGCCGCAGGCAGATATTCCTTCCCATAGATAAGGTTAATAATCTGATCTGCACCAAACAAGAAAATGACTGTAATTGGAACTGCCATAGCCAGAAGGTATTTCTGGATTGTATGGGTGATTCTGCTGAACTTCTCTTTATCGGTCAGGCTGAATTTATATATATATGGCAAGGCAACCTGGAAAATAATCTGCGGTATCATATAGAAAGCAACAACCAGCCGATATGCCGCAGAATAAAGTCCGACATCCACCTCCGTCTTCATGATTGAGAGCATTACAATATCGATCTGAAAGTAAACAATAAAAAATACAGAGGATATACAGAATATCCACGAACGTTTCAGCATAGCGGGTATTTCACGCAGTTTGACAACCGGACGGATATATTTGAAAACAAAAACCAGATAGATAAGAAATAACAAAGCAGAGACGAATAGCTGGATATAGGCGATAACTTTTACTTCAGGTTTGTACAATACAGAAACCAATACCAATGAAAGAAACAAGACAGAATAAATAATCTGTTGCCAGCTAATCAGATAAAATTTTGTTAACGACTGCAGAGTTGACTGGTATATTTTTCTGCTTTCGAAAAGAAGTTCTGCTACAGCGAGAATAATAAACAGTTCAATAATTATAGCTGAATAACCGACCAGGTTAATAATTATTGCCATTAATCCGTACAAAAACAGTGAGAGCACCAGTTCAATCACTAACCCGTTGCCCAGCAGGGTAGCCAGTTTTTCCTTATCCCTTGAACCTTCAATCAGGCTGTATCTGGAAACACCCAGATCATTAAACACCATAAACAGGTTTACAAAGGCTATTACGGTGGCGTATTGCCCGAACTGTTCAACACCCAGGAATCTCGCTAAAAGTATTCCAATCACAGCACTAATCACCCGGAATAATATGCGGGAGAACATTAGAAATATGGTGGAAGAAAATATTTTTTTTATGCTCATTCTAAAAAAATCATATTTGTATATTATAACGGCGAAAATGAATTTTCGCCTACGCGGGATGGAACAAATTTATCTATCAAACGCGTAATATTTTTATAACACGAAGAGGAAGATTTATTATACATTATTCCTTTTCGCGTAGAGGAAGATTCATCTTTCGATGATTGTCCGCGTGTGGCGGACGATTTATCATATTTCAATCCTATCCGCGTAGCTGAAGATTTATCTTCAGCTGTAGGTAAACCATTTTTAATAGCGGATTGAAACGGATTAATCATCAAATCACGTAATCCTAGATTCACTACTGAATTATAAATCAATTTTATCAATTTTAATAATCAAATCATCATCTAAATGATAATTCTGGTAACTGGAATATTTGAAATCCGACTGGTCCTCTACTAAACCGGCACGCACTGGATTGAAATGTATGTAATTTAATTTTTCAATAAAATCCTGTTCATTTCTTATCCCATGCTCATAAAAGCTATGTTGCCATAATTGGCCGTTTTTTCCCAATATTTCATTGATAATTCTTGCAGATCTTCCTTTTATTGCTTTCATTATTTGGGAAATATTATGACCAGGCGAAAATGAATTTTCGCCTACGCGGGTTGGGATGCCCACATCATTAAAACGCGTAGCTGAAGATTTATCTTCAGCTGTATCAAAAGATTCATTTTCCGCTGTTTTCAATATTAAATGCACATGATTGGGCATAATGACATATCCTGATAGTAAAAACCCCATTATTTTTCTTAATTCATTTAATGCTTTGATAAACGCTACGCATAATCTTTCATTTGGTTCATAAATACCATGTATTAATTTACCAAAAACCCATTCTTTATTTAGAATATTAGTGGTAATAAAATAATATTGTTCCGGTAAATATATCTTTTCTAAAGTCATAATCGTTTTTTGACAAAAACGTAGCTAGCAGAAATAACAATTAATGTTAATGAGGTAATTAATATATTCAGAGAATTCAACCTCATTCCAAACTGTGTAGCGATATAAATTAGTATCGGGAGTGATAAAATAGTTAGAATAAAAGATAACAATATTCTGACCGTCGATTTAATCTCATTTTTTTTGAAAAATAGATAGCTCAAACAAAAACCGGGGAGAAAGGTAATAAATGGTATTCCGAGAATGATTGATAAAACTTGCTTCATTTTCTTTTTCGTAATGTAAATACCAAATGAATTGTCAGTAGTATAAGGTTGATGAAAAGGGTCCAGGTAATCGCGGGCGATCTTTCAAAAACCGAAATTTGGTTGGAATAGTACGGATCACCCAGAGACGTGTGGTTGCCCGAAACCAGATTATAAACCCCGGCATAGATAATCAGTCCCGCCAATACAATTAATCCGGCTAGTATTAATATCGCATTAATTTTTTCCAGTCTTTGTAGCATTAGTTCAGTTTCGTATATTGATAAATTGCAATTGATTCAGTTTGGTATACTTTTTTAAATTCAGAAGTATTGGCATAAATTTGGCTTTCCGGTTTTCCTCTCCATATTATTACGAACCGTATATCATACTTATCCAGATACTCTTGCGATTCAATGTCTTTTGGATAATAAGTCATTTTAAACATTTCATAAAGCACTTGTCTCTGATCTTCATAAGACGAAATAAATTCTTTTTCATCGTCTTCGGTATTTATTACATATGGTTTGATCAGCTTTCCTATTACTGTAGTGGGATTTGCTGACTGACCGGAATAGGAGTAGGTGTTTTCATCGCCCCGGAATTCAAATTCCATTGGTTTATGGAAATAGAATGTGGGAAAAATCATTACGTTGCCATTATAAAGGTAGGGCAGGAAAGTACCATACTTTTGGTCGTTGCGAATCGTTGTTAATACAGTGTCAGTTTTGTTTGAGTGGTCATTAAGCCATGTTATAGCCTCTCTGTATTCCTTGGTCGGTAGGACCGGTTTGCTTAAGCCGTTATAATTATCCAAAAGAAAATTAACGCCATGAATTCCTGAAGCCAGAATTGACAGGATAATTATTATCGCAATCGGGTATCTGGCTGATTTACCGAAGGCCCCTGAAATTTTGACAAAAAATATCGGAGCAAGCAGGCTGAGTGGAAGGAAAAGGAAGAATAGAAAGCGATATCCGACAAAATAAAAACCTAACAAATAACTGTGGGTCATAAACAAGCAAAAAAGGATCATCGACCACCAGAAAACTTTTAGAGGTGATTTTTTGGTAAAGAGGTTAATCAATGCTCCAAACAAACCGAAGATACTTAAAAAATAGCCGAGTATTGCGGGATGTTCCCAGATCGGATGTGCCGGCAGAAGATTTGACATTCCGATTGTTGATGCATAATAGATCGTTTTCAGGATATAATCCAGGGGATTGTTGCCGGAAGAAAAAATATATAGCCCAAATGCAATAATTGAAAATGCTACTAATAAGAAGGGAATAATCAGAACTTTCTTTTTGATGATAGATATGAAATATATTACTAAAGCAATTGATACTACAACCAGCGAGAGTTGATGGATTAGTGCCAGATTAAGTACTGTTATTAGAATTAGAAGCAAATATTTTTTTTGATTGGTTTTCTTGTACTGCAACAAATTCCAGACAATAAATAAAATCAGCAGGAAGCCAAAAAGCTGTTGCGGTGAAATAGTAAGAATCCGGAGCAGAGCTAGGCTGGTTCCGGCCAGTATCGCGGAAAGAAATGCCAGATGATGTTTGTTGTACAACTCCCAGGCGACCAGATAAACAGCGGTGACAATCAGCAGGTATATCAATATATATACAAGCGTCACAGTCATAGCGGGATCGATACTGGAAAATGAGCTAAAAGCGTACATGTAAATCTGGTTCAGAGGGTATACATTTTTATCCCAGCAATAGGGGATATTCACATTATCAAAGTTGATATAGAAATTATCACCCAAACCCAGTTCTCCGTTCTCGCCAATATGTTTAACTGAGCAGGCCACGGCAATGGAGTCTTTCCAGACCGGAAATTGCCCACTAACAAAATTAGGCAACCCTGCGATTGCCACTGAAATCAGCAATAGAACAAATATATAGGTGACGTGCTTTTTCATGAAAACATCTGTTTATCCTTTAAAATCTAGCATTTTTACTGCTTTTTGTAAATGAATAATTATCGTTGGTTGGTGGTTGATAATTACTTGCGTATTATGTATAATAAATAACGAAAACACCATATTTGATGCTTAAATCAGAATGATTTTATTTCAGCAAAAAATGAAAACTGTCATAGTAATTCCGGTATTTAATGAAGAGAAAACAATTGGTAATGTTTTATCCGACCTCAATAAGAATAATTACAATGATATAATTGTTGTTGATGATGCCTCATCAGATAAATCTGCCGAAATTGCACGGAATTATAATTGCATGATTATTGAGCATCTTATTAATCGTGGTCAAGGAGCGGCATTAAAGACTGGGATAGTATTAGCACTAAATGGAGGCGCAGACTATATTGTGACCTTTGATGCGGATGGACAGCATCAAGTTGGAGATATAAAACTTTTGCTAGAACCGCTATATGCAAAAAAGTGTGAAGTTACACTTGGATCTCGCTATCTTACGGAATTAAGTCAGCGTAAGATACCACTTATGAGGAAGGTTTTGCATCGTTTGGCAATCGTATATACGAATTTTACTACTAGGTTGAATCTATCTGATACACACAATGGACTTCGGGCAATGACAGCAGTAGCAGCTGAAAAGATTCACTTTTCGCAAGATCGTTATGCGCATGCATCTGAAATACTAGAAGAAATAGCGCATAAGCACATTTCATTTATGGAAATCCCGGTAACGATTAGTTATACTGATTATTCTTTGGCCAAGGGTCAAAAGATTGGAGATTTTATTAAAATATTATTTAAAATATTTGTTAATAAATTAAGGTAGTATGATTATAAAAATTTTTATTACTTTTTTTGTTGTATTTGCAATATCTCGTGTTATTCTTCGTCATCGTGAAGGGTCTGTAAAAAAGATCGCGTTGTTGATTTGGATTTTTATATGGTCTGGAATACTTTTCTTTGTTTGGTGGCCGAAAGTCAGTGATTATATTGCGCACAGTGTTGGAATCGGTAGGGGTGTAGATGCACTAGTATATATATCATTAGTTGCATTATTTTATGGTATGTTTCGAATTTACGTTAAGTTAGAGTTTGTCGAGCATGAGATTACTGGTCTAGTCAGAGAAATGGCATTGAGAGATAATAATAAAAAGGAATGGAAGTGAATCAATCTATAAAAGTGGATTTACCACTGGTTTCAGTTTTGGTGCTGAACAAAAATGGAAGAAAACTGCTTGAAATATGCATACCTTCAATACTGAAACAAAGTTATGAAAACATTGAAATCATTGTGATTGATAATGGTTCAAATGATGATTCTATTGAATATCTTAAAGATAAATTTACCCAAGTTATTATTATCGAGAATAAACAAGATATAGGTTTTTCTGCAGCGAATAATATTGGAATAAAGCAGTCAAGTGGAGAGTATATTTTTATTCTCAACAACGACACTGAAATGGATACACACTGCATTTCAAGATTAGTGAATGTTGCTAATGATGAGAAGTATAGTAAGGTGGGAATGTTCTCACCTAAAATACTTTCTTATTTTGACAGAAATGTGTTTGATAATGTAGGTCATTTAATATATAAAGATGGACTAAATAGAGGAAGGGGAAAACTTGAAAAAGATATTCATCAATACGATAAAATTGAAGAAATATGTTTTCCAAGCGGTTGCGCAGCTTTCTACAGAAAAAAAGTTTTGAATGAAATTGGTTTGTTAGATGAGGATTTTTATTATTTTGGTGAAGACACGGATCTTGGATTGAGGGCTAGAATGGCTGGCTGGATTTCAATGTATATTCCTGACTCTATAGTTTATCATATGTATTCGGCTACTGCTGGGAAATACTCTCCTAAAAAAGCTTTTCTTGTAGAAAGAAATAGGCTATGGGTGGCAATTAAAATATTTCCTATATCTTTATTACTAATAAGCCCCTACTATAGTTTAAAGAGATATTTGTATCAAATATATGGGGTTTTAGGAAAAAGAGGATCTGCAGGTAAGTATATCGAAAATTATTCAGCAGGATCTTTATTCTTTATATTACTAAAAGCGTGGTATTTCGGTTTAAGTGGAGCGCCAAAAATGTTGAAAAAAAGAAAAATTATTCAAAAAAATAAAAAGGTTACAAACAAAGAAATATATTCTTGGTTTATAAGATTTGGTATTTCAGTTAAAGAATTAACTCTAAAAGAATAATGGTGAACAAACCGATAAATAGAAAAATATTATTCACACATATAGCATTCTATATTTTATAACTACTATTATTAATAAATAAAAATTATGTCTCTAGATAAACTGAAAGAAGAGTGGGAAGATTTAGCCATTAGAGATCCATTTTGGGCAATTTTGTCAGACCCTAAACAAAGATTCAATAAATGGGACACTGATGATTTTTTTTCTACTGGTAAAAAGGAGATTGATACTGTAATGAAAGTAGCTACGACATTAGACTATCCAAAATACAGAGAAAAAGTGCTTGATTTTGGGTGTGGGGTGGGTAGGCTTACAAGAGCATTAAATAATTACTTTAAAGAATGCATTGGCGTGGATATCGCTGAGAATATGATATTAAAAGCCAGGGAATTGAACACAGATATGCCAAATTGTCATTTTTTAATAAATACAGAGAAAAATTTAAAGATATTTGATAGTAATTCTTTTGATATGATATATACTAGCCTAGTTTTACAACATTTACAGGATAAATCAATAATAAAATCATATATTATTGAATTTATAAGGACATTAAAAGTAGATGGTTTGTTGATTTTTCAGTTGCCTGCTTATATACCTTTAATTTACCGACTTCAATTAGTGAGAAAATTGTTTTTATTACTAAAATTTATGGGATTTAAGAATAAATATTTATACGAAAAGCTAAAACTATTTTCCATTAGCATGAGTTCTATTCCAAAAAAGGAAGTTGTTTCTTTTTTGAAAAGCAATGGGGTAAAAGTTCTGGAGGTTCAGGAAGAAAAATTCAATATAAAATCAAATCAGAGTGTAGTTTATTATGTTACCAAATGAAAAGTTGCAGACAAAAAACATTTCTAGGTAATAAAGATTCGTAATAGTTAAATGGAATTGAATAAAACAAAATGCGAATAGCCCAAGTAACTTCAACTTTTCCGCCCTATGAAGGAGGATCTGGAAATGTCTGTTACAATTTATCAAAAAAACTATCTATTTTAGGACATGATGTAACTGTATTTTTACCTGAAACCGAAAAAAGATTATCGCATAAATTGAATATGCCTTTCAAGATAAAATATTTAAAACCGTATTATTCAATTGGAAATGCGAGTGTTTTGCCATCTCTTAAAAAAATACTTATTGGATTTGATATTATCCACCTACATTATCCTTTTTTTGGTGGTGATATTATTGTTAAACAAGCCGCAAAAAAAAGAAATATTCCTTATGTAATAACCTATCATCAAGATGCCGAGGGCGATAGTCTATTAAAAAAAACTATTTTTCAAGTATATAATCTATTTTTTCAAAAATCTGTTATGGATGGAGCAAAAATGGTGCTAGGTTTATCTGATGATCATATTAATCATTCTCAAGTGAGTTACTTAAAGAAGAAAGAAGGCAAGGTTGCTATTATTCCCAATGGTATTAATTTAGAGGATTTTACTCAAATACTAGAACGGCCAGATGTAAGAAAAGAATATAAGATTGAAGAAAAAAAATTTATTATAGCATTTATTGGTACTTTGGATAAAGCTCACTACTTTAAGAGATTGGATATATTATTTGAAGCTTTTAAATCATTTACTAATAAAGCGCATTTATTAGTTATTGGTGACGGAGATTTAAAAGAGAAATACATTAAATTAGCTAAAGAATTAGGTATATCACAGCAAATATCTTTTGTCGGTAAATTAAGTAATAAAGAAGCATTACAACACCTAATACAAGCTGATTTACTTGTCCTGCCATCAACAAAAGTTGAGTCGTTTGGCTTAGTTTTAATAGAAGCAATGGCCTGTGCTAAACCCGTGATAGCAAGTAATCTACCAGGAGTAAGAACGGTTGTTAATGACGGAGTAAATGGATTATTATTTGAAAAGGGAAATGTAAAAGATTTAACAGATAAAATTGGTATTCTACTAAAAGATTCAGTTTATGCAAGGCGCTTAGGACAAAACGGTCGAAGAAAGGTGGAAGATCAATATACCTGGGATTCTATTGCAAAAAAAGTTGAATGTATGTATAAAACTGCATTAATTAGGTAATGATTAGTAATTTAAATGAACTGTCTGGTATATTATTTAATAAAATTGAAAATAAAGTAGTTTGGATATGATTTCATATATTGGTAAATCAAAAAAATTAATTGCTCTAATTGTATTTTTAGAAGTAATTTTAGCACTTTTGGTTTTTTATTATCCTGTTATCAAGCCAATTCCGGTCGGCACCGACGCCATTACATATATTAATGATGCTCAATGGATAACCAGTAATCAAATTGTGCCGAAAGCGTATCAGGCAACCTATAATGGATTTTATGCATATCCATCGCCATTGACCGATATTAACATTGTACTCATCAATCAGTTTACCGGGCTTGACTTTACTTATCCACTATTTTCAATCTACCAACTTTTTCTCATAGTATTAATTGTTCTGACAAGTTATCTTGTTGGAAAAACTTTCAATAGCATGACCGCTGTATTGTTTCCGATCGCAGTGCTAGGAAGTTTTGCTATTATCAGATTGTTTGCAGGATCGACTGTTTCCAATTTGTTGGCTTTTACATATGTAAATATTATATACTATTTGATTTATAGCTACAGTCGCACAAAAAAAAATAAACTACTTTTACTAATAATTTTCTTTATTATCACACTATATTTTACCCACAAGTACTTGACCGCTCCGGTTCTATTGATAACAATTGCATTGTACATTATATATCTATTTCTAATTAACAAGCAATTAAAACATATCCTTCATAGTAAATTGAAGAAATTGGGCCGTTACAAAGGCGGAATTATTATTTTGTTTGTCTTCTCGTTAATTGGATATGCATTATATGCATATTATCCTGTAATTAAAGAGGGGATTGTCTCTTTCTGGGGAAGCACTAACGGAGATAAGTTTAGAGGCCCGATATTGGTTTCTCAATATGGTGAATACTTAGGTCCTTTTCTTTTTACCTTTGGAGTTACTGGAATAGTATTTTATATTATTCAGATTCGGAAAAACTTACTATCCTACAGGATATTCCCACTATTTTGGATATTAATGCTGTTGATCATATTACAAACTTACAGACTTGGCATTGATTTCTACTATGAGAGGATTGTTTTTCTAGCCGGTGTTTTTATTGCCTTCTTTGCGGTTTATCCATTAAATTATTTGTTGACTAAGGTTAGGAATAATTCAAAACTATTTATATTTATCATGACTATGTTTGTGATACTTATTATTAGTAGTACCAGTAGAGTAAAAGAATTATATGATAATTCAAATATTGTAACGAATAACCAAATTAGGGCACTTAATTTGTTAAAAACAGTTTCTAAAAATGATGATCTGATCTTTTCTCATGTTAATGGAGTATCACAAACTAATCATGATGTAATGATTAGTGAAAGGAGTATTCAACATATAACTACTGAATTGAAACTGTGTGGAGAAAATAATGATGCTTGTCTGGCATTTAATCAGCCTGATTTGAAATCAAGTATTTATTTCTTTAAAAATAATAATATTAAGTATTTTTTGCTAATGAAGCCGAATCAAGAAGGAAATAAAAATATTGATAACTTAGCTGAGATGTTTAGCAATAAAATTTATTACAATAGTTTGTTTAATTCGAACGATGCATTGCTGTTTGAGTTAATCTAAAACCAAAATTAATGTAAATCAATATAGAGAAAAGTCTGCAGATTAAAAGAACTGTGAATTTTTAATGTATGTGGAAAATGACCAACATTATCACATACATTTCTCCAAAATAAGAAAGTATTTTAGATGAGAACATTTCCACCTTACTATACCTCTCATCATTAGCAATATTCACTAATCTGCTCACTTCTTCGCTTCTCAGTGATTCATTATCAGTATCTGAAATAGAATCAGGTTTTAATATAATACTTACAATTCTTTTAACATTTCATCAAAGGAAGGAATATTAAACTTCCTGCATAAATCAAATGCAGTATCTAAACGTCGATCAATTGATGTTGATTGACTCGGATTGATATTAACATCAATATTGTATTTTTCTTTGAATTTAATTAGCATGTCATACTTTGTAACATTTGTAGAGAATAGGTGAAAAAGACCTGTTTTGGGATATTGATTGCGGTTATTGATTATCTCTTGGCAAATTAATGCAAACTCACGAGATGTAAGACCATTCCAAGTATGATTTGTAAAACCATCAATCGTTTTACTCTTGTTCTTTTTTAACCATTCAATCAGCGAATCAGAACTATCTATCTCCGGACCGACAAGTGATACGCGTAAAACAAGCGACTGATCAGCCGGCTCGCCCAGACTTCTTGTCAAACCATAAGCGTCAGTTGGATGATGGATCGATTTTTCATTATAAGGAGCGCCGATTTGTCCATCAAAAACACAATCAGTGGCAATATGTATTAACTTGTCACCATAAATCTGACTTAAAATATGTGGCAGACTGCTGTTAATAAAAAAAGCCTTGACCGGATCTTGCTTAATATGGGGATTAGTTATAGTCGCACAATTGATAAATGCATCTACTTCCCCGATTTTATCTACTAGTTTGCTTATATTCAGACCGTCAGGTTGATTTAAAAATCCCGTAACGTAGTCTTGATATAAATCCATCAAATCGAAGATTATAGCATTATGTTTTAAACATTTGCCATAAATATTTTCTAGCAATGCCAATTTATCCTTACTTTCGCATATAAGTACTAGACGGAAATTTTCTTTCAGTACACTATACATCATGCTTCCCGAAAGGCTATTCGGGGCAGTTATGGCAATTGTTTTCATGTATCCGTATCTATTAACTACATTTATACCATTGGAGAACCACGTCGTTTCTGAATAATTTTCGTTAAACTGACCACGTGGCGTAAAACCTTGCTGGAAAAATTCGTATCCTGATAAGAATGGGGGATTTTGAACTTTTCACCGGATTTATGTTGTTGTGTGACGATCTCAATAGATTTTAGTACATTATCTTTATCCAGACCAGTTAAGATTGTCACACCCTCATCAAAAGCTTCTGGACGTTCAGAACTGTTACGTACTTGAATGGCCGGAAATTGCAAATTTGAACATTCTTCCTGAATAGTACCACTGTCAGAAATAACGCAGAATGCATTTTTTTGTAGTTTGATGTAATCAAAAAAACCAAAAGGTTTACAGAATTTAATCAGTTTATTCGTTTTTAGTTTTTCTTCCAGCAATCTCTTTCTGGTTCTTGGGTGAGTAGTGACAATCAGGGGCAGTTTATATGTTTCGGCAACATCATTAAGGATATCAATCAGTGTTTTGAAGGATTTTTTTGAATCAACATTTTCTTCACGATGTAAGCTGACAACAAAAAATTTATTTGGTGGCAGTTTCAATTCCTTGACAATATTTGATTTATCAATTGATTTCTTATTTTTATGCAATATTTCAGCTAGCGGTGAACCTGTAACAAACATTGTGCCGGGATGTATCCCTTCCCTTAGTAAATTCAATCTGGCATTTTCACTATATGGCAGGTTGATGTCGCTGATATGATCAACAATACGTCGGTTGATTTCTTCCGGGACATTTTCATCAAAACTGCGGTTACCGGCCTCCAGATGGAAAATAGGTATTTTCATTCTTTTAGCAACAATAGTGGATAGTGCACTATTGGTGTCGCCTAATAAAAGCAAAGCATCCGGTGATTCTTTTTTAAATACAGTTTCACTTCTGGAAATTATATTTGCTATTTGTTCACCAAGTGACGCAGCTTTTATATCAAGAAAATAATCAGGTTTTCGAATTTTCAGATTGTCAAAAAAAATTTTATTCATTTCATAATCAAAACTCTGACCAGTGTGAACCATTACGTGATTCAAATATTGGTCTAATTTTGTAAAAACTTGTGACATCCTGATGATTTCTGGACGTGTCCCAAAAATTGTAATAATTTTTAATTTCTTGATTTCTTTTTTCATAAATTAGATTCGGTATTAATTATATTTTAAAACTTTAAATTTACACATTTTCTGCAAATGTATCCGGATCATTCGGATCGAATACTTCATTAGCCCAAACTAATAATCTCATTTCGGATTGGCTGGTATTTTGAATATTGTGCGTCCAATTAATTCGCATTTCAATCAGCTGGGGTTTGTCTCCGGATACTTTGAATTCTTTGATCTCATCTGTTGAACGGTTTCTCATACGGATTAATGCTTCACCTTCTATTACACAAAAAGTTTCAATTTTTCTTTTGTGATAATGATTGCCTCTGATTACGCCTGGTTTTGAAACAGAATAAAAAACCTGACCGACGTCGGGAAGTTTAAAAACTTCGATCAATTTACCACGCTGATCCTTTTTAATTTCCAGTTGTTGTGACGTATAATCTGCGGTTAACTTATTTTATATACCCATTAATTTAATTTCTTCCTGAATCTCATTCAGATCCAAAAGGATGGACTCCACTTCTTTTACAGATAATTGCTTCGTGTTAGATGAGTTATAACCAGCGTGAGGCAGGATATTTTCTTTTTCACCCTTAAAAAAATAATCGCGATAATCCATATCAGGAACTTCTGGATTTATTTTGTAGTAATCACCGCAATCTTCAGCACGGTAGGATTCTTCAGAAGAGATTAAAGTTTCATACATCTTTTCCCCCGGGCGAATTCCAACTTCTTCTTCACCCTGTTTATATTTAAAAATATTCGTCATTGCCTGCGCTAAATCACCAACTGTAGCGGCCGGCGCTTTTCTTACATATATATCACCGTTATTTCCGTTGGTTAAAGCATATAGAACCAGGTCAATTGATTGGTCTAAAGACATCATAAATCGGGTCATGTCTCGCTTTGTAATCCTTAATGGCTTTCCAGCTTTGATTAAATCAATAAAGTATGGAATAACAGATCCGCGGGTGTACATAACGTTACCGTAACGAGTACCACATAAAATTGTCTTTCCGCGTTTTTCACGGGCGCCGGCAATCATTATTTTTTCCATCAGTGCCTTTGTCATGCCCATCACGTTGATAGGATACACGGCTTTATCCGTACTAAGGACGACAACTCTCTCAACATCATTTTCAATTGCAGAATCAATGATGTTGTGAACACCAAGTGTATTTGTTTTTATGGCTTCAATAGGGAAAAATTCACAATTCGGGACTTGTTTTAAGGCGGCAGCATGAAAAATATAATTTACATCACAAACAGCATGGGAGACGGAATCTTTATCTCTGACGTCACCGATTATAAATTTTAGTTTGTTAGAATTATACTTATTACCCATGTCAAATTGCTTTTTTTCATCACGGCTGAATATGACAATTTTTTTAGGGTTGTATTGTAGGAGTTTATCAACAACAGCATTACCAAATGATCCTGTTCCGCCAGTAATCATTATCGTCTTGTCTTGTAGATGATTTTTATATTGTTCCATAAATATGCTTTAATCTCTTAATATAATAGGTTTTATTATAACATTTAATACAATTGAGTCAATTCAGGAATATATTATTCTGGTTTCCTATCTAAAGAAACCTGACCTAGATATTTTTCAATCGGAAAAGTGTGATGTAATGGTGATTCCTTCAAAATTGCATCATTGGCATTAACAATTGCATCAAGTTCCTGGGGATCGCGCAATCCCTTTGCGGATAGGGCATAAAGCAGATTAAAGAAAGCATTCGGATCCCATTGATCAATTGTTCTTTTACCGGTCAATATTTGTTCCATGGAGTGTTGTGCTTCGTCAGTTGAAACCAAATAAAACATCCGTTCATGTCTTCGCATTAAACCTTTAACCTCCTCATACTTAGTCCGATACTGTTCCTCGGTTAATTCGACGGCATACGTAACACAAAAAATGTTGGCCATATTGTCTCGGGTCAGGCCGCTGGGTTGTATTTGATCAGGTGATAAATCTAAGCCTAACTTGCGCCTGCTGATTTCTAGTATGGCATCATCGGGGTGTATGCCAGGTTTTATAGATCCGCCAAAAACACTTAGTTTATTTGGAGAGTCAGCCATGGATTCCGGTCGGCGCTCCAGAATTATTTTTTTGTTGCCTGGAGTAAAAATCGTTGATTGCACACTCAATGGCCTTACAGAATTTTCACCGACATGGTCGCGGTTATAGTATGAAGAAGCTAAATATGAAAAAAAATCAGTTTCCTTCGTACTGATTGACAAGCCGTCATCGCCGATTGCTACGTTGTCAACACTTGCAAGCGGGCCGTTAAACAAATTTTTATCTTTTCTGGATTCTAAGATTCTGCATAGAGCCTGAACCTCCGGATATGTCTCTATGAACTCCTGATTATGTTCCAGTTGAATTTTCGGTACAGCTTGTCCGAATTCCAAAAGATGACTACCGGGTTTAGTATGCCAGTCGGGGACTGATAATAAATCCATGGCGTGTTTTTCATTATTTGGTTCCGGTATATCATGATTCATCTAAAGATAGTATTATATGCTAAATTTCTAGTAGTTTTGCTAATTTTTTTGCATTTTTTTTAGCATCGTGATTTTGATAAAATATTTTTAATGCATTATTAACGTAATTTTGACCGTTACCGGGATATTTAATAAAATTTCTAATTGTATCTGCCAGTAATTGAATGTCATTTTTATCAACGACCAATCCTAATTGATTTTCTTTGGTATATTGAGAAACATAAGCATAATCAGGTGCATGCACTAGCATAGGACGACCAGAGGCCAAATAATCAGTATATTTTCCGGGAGTAGCGGTCGTAATAATTGCGGGAGCATTAGTGTTCCAGGAAAGAGGTAAGAATAATAAGGTCGCCTCATTTTGGATCTTGGGAATTTCTGATTGATTTGCTGACAGAAGTTTGATATTATTTTTATTTACAATCGAATTTCTGATAGCGTCAGTAGGTTTTGGCGAATATATTAGTAGTTCTACCGGTAGATCTATTAGCTGTTCCATAGCTTTAATTAAATTTAAAAGACTCTGCTCTTGTGCCCAATAAACATAACCGGTAAAAATAATTTTGTATGGCGCTGTAATATGTCGTTCAACCCTGATTTTATCATAAGCATCCGTAAAAACTGAATTATGTATTATCTTAATATTTAAACTATCCCCGTATCTTTTTTTATATAGATCTTCGGTAGCTTTATTAGTCACGATTATTATTTTCGCGTTTTTAAAAATAACTTTCTCAAACAAGCTAGCCAAAAACTTATAGGGTAACTCAAATTTATAACCCTTGTAAACATCAAATATATAGAGTGCATAGGGGATTTTAGTAATTTTATGAGCGAAATAGGTGCTAATCAGAGCATAGCCAATATCTGATAATCCCAACAGCATGTTAAATTTGTTTTGCTTACTGATAGTAATAGTTTTTTTTGTGGTAGAAAATATAGAATAAACTAATAATGCTGAGATTACAATTAAATTAAAAACCGGCAGTGCTTTAAAAAAGTCGAAAACCTTTTTCGCTATATTTACATTTTTGCTGGCGGTCAGAATTTTAACACTACCACCGTTAATTTCTCCCTTATGATCAAAAAAATAATATTTACATGGAAGCCAAGACCCAGAAACATTTGATTTCTGGGTATCCCATATAATATTATATGAAGTCAGTATAGAATATGAATCTTTTGGAAATTGAGAAAAGACATTATAAAGACTCTGCGGTCCGCCGATCATTGGTGGTGCCCAGGAAGAAATGATTAGGATTTTTTTTGGTCCATCAGGAAATAAATGTTTCATAAATATTTTCAACTTTTAGTGTTTGCTCATAAGAAGATAGAGTTTGAGCAGTCAATTTACCTTGCTGACTTATTGCAATTCGAAAATTAGAATCATCGATAAGTTTCTTTACTGCTTTCTGAAGTTGTTCTTGGTTGTCTGGTTCAATAACAATTGAATCGCGACCAGGATGGATATATTCAACTAGACCAATATTCTTTGTACAGATTATTGGTATTCCATATGACATGGCCTCTAAGCAGACCATTGAAAAACTGTCTACAATACTTGGATGTACTAGAATATTGGCGACTGAATAGATCGACGACATTTGTTCAGGTAATATCTGTCCTGTAAATAATACTGAATCAGATAAATTTAATCTTTTTACTAATCTTTCTAATTTTGATTTAAGCTTACCAGTCCCAACAATCAGCAAAACTATATCACGATAACCTGATAATTTCAAACTATATAAGGCTTCGATTGACTTACTAATTCTTTTTTCTGGAACGAAAAATCCAACCGTTAGCAGAACAGTTTTATTTTTAGTGAAAGAAGATATTCTGTTTGTTGGTTTAAGATTGTTCTTAAGTGTAATGCCGTTGGGAATAATTTCGAAATTTATATGATTTAAGCCGTTGCTTAGATACGAATTGGCCGCTATTTTGGAAACAGAAATTAGTTTGTTAAAATGCGCCAAGTTTTCGATGGCTTTATTAACCACTTTTTTCCCAAAACATTGAACATGATATTGATATAATCCGTGTAATGTAAATATGGAAGGAATATTAAGTGCTTTTCCTACTTTTGAAGATTCATCTCCAATATATATTTCATGTCCATGGACTAAATCAAATTTGTGTTTTTGGTTAATCTTTACAGCAAGTTTTAGTACTTTTTTTGAAGAGTACTTTTTGTTTAGTAAACATAGTGTTTTTCCTGATATCAGCCTTAAGACTCTTAGCCCAACCATCCACATAGGATAATATCTTATGTAATAAATAGTCAGATTTTCTTTATGAATTATCTTTTTCTGATGTTTCACAAACAAGTTATATATTGAGGGTCCGTATAGGGTTATTACTACAACATTATATTTTTTAGTTAATTCATTAACTTGATTTACTACAAAAGTACCCAAAAACGAATTGTTTATATTAGGGAATGGTTCGGAAATTATGAGTAATGAAAGTCTATTATTTTGCACAATATTAAAAAATGAAATTATATTATCTTTTGATGATCTTTATTTTATTTGACATAAATCAATCTGTGAATCAATGAACGTCTGACTTAGTACGCTTTTCATTGCTTGCTTCCTTAATATCATTTTCACCACTGTATTCCGGCTGTAATACAGTAATTCGTGTCTTATTCATTGTTTTTTAGCCAGTTATAAGTATTATTTACCCCTTCCTCGATATTAGTAAATGTATGATTAATTATTGATTGGAGTTTACTATTATCCAATATAAAGCTGGGCACATCAAAATCGCGCGTTTCCAGCCTATTAGTTTTAAAATTGCCAATCTGCTTTTCAATAATTTTCAAAATATCGTTAATGGAGTATCCAACCCCGGAACCTATATTTATTGTTTCGTTTGAAATATTTTTCTCAATTAAATTCCTAACTATAGAAGAGCAATCATTGATATAAACGTAATCTCTGACAGTGCTTCCATCTCCCCAAATAGTTACAGTTTCATGGTTAATGATTTTATTTAAAATTACATTAATCAATCCCTGTTTATCGGATTTATGGTATCTACCGTAGGGATTGGCAAATCTTAGAACCAGGTAATTTATCCCGTATAAATAGTTATACAGATATATATATTTCTCAATTGAAAGTTTGACAATTCCATATGAACATATTGGATTTGTCGCTTGATTTTCAGTTACAACACTTTGCTCATGATCTAATAATCCATACACAGTACCGCCGGAAGAAATAAAGATAATTTTTGGAGTTGAATATTTACGCATCAGATCAAGCAGTTCAATTGTTGCTACCAAATTAGAATTTATATCATATATTATGTTTGCATTAGAATTTGAGGGGATGGTAGTTGATAATGCATGAATAACTATATCAATTTTATTTTCTTTAAATATTATTTCAAGATCTTGCTGAAAAGTGAAATTACCTTTGTAGAATGTTATCTTATCATCGCTTTTAGCATTTTTCTCCAAATCAAATGAAATAATGTTGCAATTATCTTTTAACTCATCAATTAAATTCCTCCCAATAAATCCTTCTCCACCTAAAATTAGTATTGTTTTTTTCATTCGGTTATATTCTTACCCAGTTTTCTGGAATTAAGTCTTTTGTTTCTTTTGTATTTTCACCAAACCATTTTTGAGGTGCTATTACAAGCTTATCGGGATTATTATTTAACCAAGCGCCCCACCAGCTAAATGAGCTGTTGGCAATAATGTTGCATTTGCAGGTGCTCATCAATCTCATATCCTCGTAATTATTTTCAGCGTTATTATGGTCTAAAAAGAATATTGGAATATCTTTACGAATATTTGTTCTAGCCCACTCAATGTCATCAGAAAAAACAAAATAATTTGGGTTTTGCAATTGTTTTTCCATTATATCAATTGCTTTGTGATAATATTCAAGCGGTAAAACTCCATGAACAGATTTTGTTTTCTTATTCGTCAGGTAATCCCCATGGCGTATGTGAATTGAAACCGAATCACAATTTGCAATTTTATCTATATATTCATTATTTACAATGTCAGGATTCGATTTTACCTTGAATTCATCCCGGATTAAATCTTGATAATCTATAAAATATTTTTCGCTTTGCCAATATCCGTCAAGATAGTAGTCTCCCCTTAAATTAAGTATATTTTGGTCAAAACTAAAATCTTTTTCAACAATATGGTGAGGATCTAACTGCCGTCCCGAAAAGCCTAATTTGTTCTTAATTTTTGTTTTAATTGAAACTGGTGGGTTTTTTAAATTGTTGATTTCTGATTCAGTGGCTTGATCTAAATGGATATTAAGGTGATTCAGTGAATATTTATGAAGTTTATAGCTAGAAAATCCGCTAAAATCCAATTTACAAATTGAGTTATTCTTTTTGGCTAAAGAAAAACCTAATGCATATTGAAACATCTGGTTACCTAATCCGCCGATAATTTTGGTAATAATCATAAATAATTTGAAAAATTAGTCAATATTCCTATAAGTAAGCAAGTTATTAATTAAAGATCGAATATTTTTAATTTGAATTAACAAAACAAGCATAAAATATTCTTTACTGAAATATGGTAACTGGTATTGCTTTTGTATTTTCTTAATTATGATGTGGTTGATACGATTAATTTTCAGTAGATTTTTAATTGTAAGCTTATTTTCTGACTGGTAGCGGTAGAAAATATCCGCGTTGCATAAACAATTCGTATAAAAAATAAAGTTTTCATGAAAGGTTTCCTTTACGCTTGCTAGGATTTTGTCCTTTGTTTGGTGTGACAGATTTTCAGGGTGTTCACGATATTGGATTACAATTCTTTTTAGGTTTGTACATTTATATTTGTGTACTATTTTAGAGAAAAAGGCAAAATCTTCTGCGCCGGTATTTGGATATTCACCTATTTTGTTGATAATTTCTTTTCGAAACATAACCGATGGATGACAAAAATATGTATTGGTAATAAACTTCCAGGCAATTTCCAAACTAGATTCTGGATGAAAAATATCAATTCGATGTCCTTGATTATTAAAAGGTGCATATCCGCCACCAACGAGAAAAATATCCGGGTTTTGCTCAAGAAAGTGATACTGTCTTTCAAAACGATCTGGAAGAGAAATATCATCTTGGTCCATGCGTGCAATATATTTTCCACTTACTTTTTGTAATCCGGTGTTTAGAGTGTTGGGAAGTCCTTTGTTTTGACTATGTTCAAAATATTTAATACGGGGATCATCTGAAGACATTGCCTGAGCAATTATGGCACTTTTGTCGCTCGATCCGTCATTCACAATAATTAGTTCCCAAGCTGTAAAAGTTTGGTTGCGAATACTTTCAATGGATTCACGTAGATATTTTTCGCCATTGTAAACTGGTAGAATTACGCTAATAATGGGTGGATTAATCATAGAGCTTTTATGATTTCTTCAAATACGCCTTTTGGTTGCCACTGCTCAAATACAGAACTTCGAATAAAATCTTGTCCAGCATTTTGATATTTTAAAAATTGAGGTTCGTCAATTTTGGAAAGATTGTCGTTAAGATCGGAAAAGCTTTTAAATTGGCGCATATCAATGAAACATTCAGAGGGGACATATTTTTCTATATTGCTGGCACCTAAATAAATGGGGATAGCACCAGTAAATAAACAATCAAATATTTTTTCAGAAATCCAGCCCTCAACATTTTTTTCATTTTCAAAACATAAGACAAATTTATATTGTGCTAAAGTAGAATATTTATCATCTACTGTACCTCGGTAACTCTGGTAGTGATGCAATCCGTCATACGCATCTTTTAAGTATTGTCCTACCTTGGCTGCTTTTATTGCTGTCACCAGATAACGCCAGTTGAATATACTATTGTCATTCCATCCCGGTCCGTAAATATCAAACTGAAAGTTAATGTTATCAAAGTAGCGGATAGCTTGCCTTCGAAAGGAATAAATCTCATTATCTACATAGCTATATTTGTTTGCGTTCATGAATGTGAGAAATTTACGTTCAGCAAAAGTCGTAAGAGTTGGTAGCAATTGTTGGCCTTGAGGGTATCGCAGTTTAAAAAACAAATGATTATCTATTAAATCATCTCGATAAGTAAATATCTTTCCATAACGATTCAATATTATTTTACTATATTGTTTTGGTATAACAACTTCAGGCTCAAAGAGAAAGAGTATCAGTCGTTCTTTCTTCACGCCACTCGCTTCACACTTTCTCAGTAATTCTTCATGATGATTGAAAAAGAGAATTGCATCGGCAGTCTCAATATTTCCCAAATCATAAGTATCTAGAGAAATATCTTTTTGTAAAAGCAAATCACGCAAAATTCCATAAGGACTTTCAAAAACCTTATTGTTTAAGTCATAATCACCAAAGGGGCATAGGAGGTATTTTTTCATTTATACTGGTTTATCATTGTTTGCTTATTTATTATACCAGTCCTTAATCGATAATAGCGGTTGATATTTGTCTTTATCGTAAGTAATATTTAGATCTTCATTATAGAATATTTTACAAAATATTGCGTATTTCTCAATCGCGAAATTAACATATGATTTTGGTATATTGTCTAATATTTTATCTTTATTGTTAAAATAATACATCCCTGATCCTACTGCAGCAAAATGTGCTAACCGATTGCCAAAATCTATTAAAGCGTTAATTGCAGGATATTTATTTACTCGTTTTCCATAGAAATCACATCCCCCAAATTCATCTTGATTTAGATGATAGACAGTTCCTCTATTATGCAATATATCAAACATAACAGGATCAAAAAAATCTATGACTGGGTGGCCAAGCGGGTTGTAACCTCCTTGGCACATTTTTGTTAACGTTTTATAGTTATATCCCGTAATTTTTTCGCGATCAAAGCCAAAGCAAAGGGTTTGAGTGAGATCTGGTAAATGTCGTATATCATCACGATTATTTGGGTTATGTTTATAATTTCTTATTGGGCCGACAATACTGTAACCCTCTATTAATTTTTTGATTATATCATCAAAAACCCTGTCTCGGAAAATTACGTCACTGTCAAAATGAATGATATATTTTTCTTTTCGATCCAAAATAACTTTTGCCCATAAACTTGCTGTTCCCAAATGACCATAATTAAAATTATGGATTATTAATTTTTCAGCACTAATATCATGAAAAATAAAATTGGTACGTTTTTCTATTTGATTGAAATCATTTGGTGTTCCAAATATGTGAACGGTAGTATTAGGATGATGAACAGAAAAAGAATCCAAAGCGATTTTTCCAATTTTGGCGCATCCATATATTTCAGTGAAGATAAATGATTCCTTCCCTGGATTGCTTTTTAATACGTGGGGTGGAAAATACCGCCAGACAAATTTTTGTAATCTATCGAAAATATATATAGGTAATCGACCGCATCGATTAAATAATGATGATATAAAGCGAACGGTAATATTTTTTATTGGTCCGGCAATATTTATAAGCATATAATAGGGGATTGAAATAAATTGTTTTAAAAGATACACTTTAAGATCACAAATTGCAAGCTTTATTAATTTTTTTCGGGATGATTTCGATAAATGTTTGTTTAATAATTTAATAAAATCTACTCTTGGTAATCTTGTTAATACTTTTTCGATAATTATTTCTGCCCAAATACGTGGAATGTTTATTTTTTCTGGTAAAATTAATATCCATTTATTGTAAAAAGTAAGCGCATTAGAAAACATATGCAATTTATCATTTTGCATATTTTTGCTGTACCGACGAATTTTTACTAAATTAATATTGACAAAATCAAATTCGTAGTATTCTGCCAAACGAAGCCACATATCCCAATCTTCATATGCGGTCATTTTTTCATCAAATAAACTAGTCTTATCAAAGCATTCTCTTTTAACTAAAACACCACTTGCACTGCCGGTTATTTTATTTAATGGAAGAAGTTTTTTAAATATACCCCCCCGGAGGAGAGGATCAGCTTGCTGTATATAGTACTTATCTGTTAAATGTCCAGCCTCATTTATAATATCGTATTGGCAGTACACAACCCCAAGATTTTCGTTTGTTTTGTTATGAAATAGTTTTATTTGCTCTTCAAGCTTGTTGGGATACCACTCATCGTCTGCATCTAAAAAAGCAATATACTCGTTCGTGGAATTCTGGATTCCTTTGTTTCGAGCCGAACTAAGACCGCCATGTTCTTTTTTAATATATTGAATAGGAATTATTCCTCGATGACTATTAATGAAATTGGCCGTGTCGTCTGTTGAACCGTCATCAATAATAATAATTTTATTAGGCGGGTAAGTTTGCTTTTCAACTGATTGAATTGCCTGAATGATAAAATCCTGCCCGTTGTATACAGGTATAATAACGTCGATAAATGATTTATTTTGAACAGAATTATGGATGATCATTTGTTCATATGCAATTTATTAGAAACATATTTGTGCTAATAATATGTTACTCAGATAATAAATTAATTTACTTACATAACTGCCTTGTGACTACGATCGTATTTTGCAATGCAATATTTAATAACAGTAGTCGGTAGAAAGTTGTTTAAAAAAATTAGAAAGCTAACAAATCTTGGCACGTCATTCTGATAGCCACAATCCCGAATCTCTTTTATGGATTTTACTCGGTAGTGAGCTACTATGTCACTCAACATTGCTACATACTTTTTCTTCCGTGTTGTAGGGATGACATTTCGGATTTTGTTATAAACATAAAAGTATTCAAAAATATCAGCTTGCTTATTATATATACAATCATTAGTGACATTGTGCTCTGCTTCGGTAATGTTTACAATTAACGGTTGTGGATTGAAAGCAAAATGACTGTTCTTATTAAGAATGCTGATATAGAAATCAAAATCAACAGTCCATTTTAAATTCTTATCGAATAGTATATTTACTTTACGGCGATGTATCGTAGCACTTGGTGAGCCGATGATATTTCCATAAAAAAGGGAAGTTGGCTCTGTTTTTAATGAGATACGCTGTTCAAATGAAATATCATGTATCCTAGTTCGGCCGTCTTTAGCATATTGAACAAAGGAAGGGCAAAATGCAAAATCAGCATTTGGATTTTCATCCAGCATCTTTACAAATTCTGATAAACTGTTTTTATTTTTAAACCAATCATCATGGTGCAGTATTTTAATGTATTCTCCGGTGGCATACCGGATTGCTTCATTCCAATTTTCCGGTGATCCTAAAGTTTTTAAATTTTTATAATATCTCAACTTACCTTGAAAATCAAATAATTCCACTAAATTCTTAACGTCATTATTCGGTGAATCATCCGTTAATATAATTTCATAATCCTGATAGGTTTGCGATTTTATTGACTCAAGATTTTTTCGTAAAAACTTTATCTGTTTGTAAGCAGGAATGCAAATTGAGACTTTTGGTAATGACATATTAATTTTTCTTGGCGACACTAATGATAAAATCTTTATGGCCAAGAGTTTCTTGAATTAAGTGTGTTTGATAATTTTGATACTTGAAACATTCTATAGTAAAACCGGTTGCTTTCAGCCATTGCATAATTTTTTCTTCATTAATATAGAAGGTTTGATGGAAGCCAAGTTTTATTGCGTTTTCGCTTCTTTCTTGCATGTAAGGTGTTGAGAAAATTAATTTACCGCCAAGTTTCAATGCCTTATGGTAAATATTTAGAAGTTTGACAATATCATCTTCCATCAAATGTTCAATAGTCTCAAATGAAATAATCGAGTCAAATTCAAGTGAGTATTTAAGGTCTAAAAGATTCGAATTGATAAATTCAACATTTTTTACGTTTGCATATCTTTCTTTTATTTTTTCAATTACCTCTGAATTCAAATCAACTCCAATTACTTTTTGGGATTTTTCAGCAAGCATCATCGAACCATAGCCCGTCCCGCATGCAAAATCACCACAGACAGAACCCGTAGTTATGTAATCTCTGGCAAATTCATAACGACGATAATGAGATTTTTGATATAAATCAAATTTATCAAATTGAGCATCTTTTTGGTATTTAATATCAACTCTTTCACCATTTCCTTCAAGTTCTCCGCTTGCGGCAGGTTTATTGAAAAATTTGAAATATATTTTTCTAAGAATGTTTTTAATAAGCATAATAGATTATTTTATCTTTTTTAAATAGCCGTTAACATTAAAGGTGGCATTTTTTCCGAAGAAATCACACCATTTACGATCAATAACAAAATTATCGTTACTTTTCATAAATTCATTTATAGCTTTCAATGGACCGCCATGATATTCTTTTGACATTCCCAACTCATTAACAATCCCATCTTCAACAATCAGATATGAATTTTGGGATACAAGTGGCGCAAACTTTTTGATTGAATTCAGAGTATCTTCGTAAATGTGCGAAGCATCTTCAATTACTAAAACAGTATTAAACCCTTCAGCTTCTTTTAGATCATATTTTTCCCATCCTTCGGTGAATAGACGAATTCTTTTGTGGTCCTGCAATAAATCATCTGATTGTTTTTGTATGTCAATTGTATGAACTATTCCTTTTCCGATGACATCTAAGATATCGGCAATATATAAAGCACCACCACCAATATTGGTTCCTATTTCAATAACAAGATCAGGTTTTATTTCATGTAAAATCATCTGATATAAAACATAGTCAAAAGGGCAACGAATTGCTTTAACACCTCGATAAGTAATATTATGATGACCTGCACAAATTGAATTGGTATCGAATTTTACTTCCTCGCTATTTTTATTTACAAACTTCATATGAAAGATAAATAATGTTAATATAATTTTACGATTGAAACTAATTACTCAAGCCAGCATCCATAAATATACAGAACCCTAAGATATTCAGATCGGTGAATGTCAACTAAATAATATTTATTACTATCAGTCTCCCAGATTTTATTCGCATCTAATTAACCTACTTAATTCTGACAGTGTTCCATTGCAGAAGTGGTCTAACTGCCCCCGGAAAACTGCCACCATAATTTCCTCTTGCCGAACCACCTTCGATATCGTCAATAACATTAAAAGCGACTGCGTTTGTTTCTTGTATGTGTACGGTGAAGGGATCGTGTTTTAATATTGCAACACCAACCGTGTGCATTCCCTCAGAAAGAAAGTTGCCAGGTATCCACATGGTTGAAGAATAGTAACCCCTGTGGCGTGGCAATATCCTCAAATCAGATGTTACGTCGTGAGAATCAAATATATTAACCCCCTGCGCATTAAATAAATTACAACCTTCCGTAAAAATACAACCTTCTTCTAAAACTTCATAATCCATTGAAATCCCAATTTTATTTCTAATATCAAAACTTTCGGAAATTTTGTTGTTTTCGGTATGCACACTTACACTTAAAAGACGTACAAAATTGTCACTAGGTGCCTTGTTTATATCAGACCACGTGCGTCTTGAAGTATTTCCCGAATCTGATTTGAAATATGTGGCAATTGCTTGTTCAGTCGGGCCAAAATATTTGATTTTGCCATCGACTAAATAAATAACAGTATTACATAAACGTGTAATAGCATCCATGTTATGACTTACAAAAATTACTGTTCGTCCTCCTCGACCTACTTCTTCCATTTTACCGATACATTTTTTTTGAAACTGGGAATCTCCGACTGCTAAAACTTCATCAACAATTAAAATATCGGGTTCAAGATGAGCCGCAACTGCAAATGCTAAACGGACATACATCCCGCTCGAATAGCGTTTTACAGGGGTATCTATAAATTTTTCAATTTCTGCAAATGCTACAATTTCATCAAATTTTTTCCTTATTTCCGATTGCTTCATACCTAAGATTGCCCCGTTCAAAAAAATATTTTCTCTCCCGGTGAGTTCCGGATGAAAACCTGTGCCAACCTCTAATAAACTTGCTACTTTACCACGCAACTTTATTTCACCGCTTGTAGGATGAGTAATCTGTGAAAGAATTTTTAATAAGGTGCTTTTACCTGCACCATTTCTGCCAATAATACCAATTCGCTCTCCTTGATTTATGGAAAAATTTACATCCTTGAGTGCCCAAAATTCTTCTTTTTTAGTTTTCTTTTGTCCTCGCAATAATCGAAATGGCTTTTTAGCTAAATCCGTAACAGTATCGCGTAAAGTTTCGTAAGGGAGATTACGAGATATGATATATTTCTTTGATAGATTATTTACTTCAATTATTGGGTCATTCATAAATTTATGCTAAGTCAGCGAATACTCGCTCTGTTTTCCTAAAATAAAATATACCAAATACAAATAATGATACGGCAATCACTGCAGAAATCCCCAATAGAACAAAATCAATTTCTTTATCACCAATAATTCCTGTTCTGGCAGTTTCAATAATTCCGGTCATCGGATTCAGAGCTAAGAGCCACTGATATTTTTCCCCTATAAGAGTAGTCGGATAAATAACGGGAGTCAGAAAAAATAAGGTCTGAATAAAAAATGGGAGCGCGTAGCGGATATCTCGGTATCTAACATTAATTGCAGCTAGTAAAGATCCCAGACCGGCAGCGGAAAGAAAGGAAAGCAAAATTAAAAATGGAAATAATATAATACCGGTAATTGTGGGTGTAAAATGAAAATAGATCATTAGACCAATTAATATAACTAGTGCAAGGGCAAAATCAATCAATGGTGTAATAGTTGATGAAAGAGGGAGAAGTAGCCGAGGGAAATATATTTTTTTTACTACATTTTCATTGGCAACTAGTGCATCACTTGCACCTGTTAACGAAACTGAGAAATAATTCCAAAAAAGCAATCCTGAAAAGACAAATATAGGATAAGGCACTCCGTCTGAGGGCATTTTTGCTAGATTTCCAAAAAAGACAGAAAACACGACCATTAATAAAAATGGTTGTAATATCGCCCAAGTAATACCGATTATGGTCTGCTTATAACGAACTTTAATATCCCTCCAGGCAAAAATATAAAATAGTTCTCTGTATGAGAACAGTTCCTTCAAATTAATACCCACCCAGCCTTTTTGGGGTTTGATTATGATCATGTTTTTAGATTCCAATTGTTTCATGAGATTATTTCTATTAACAAAAAAATTTAATTGATTTGTATGATTTTTCTGACATGATTATAATTTAGCAAAACGTTTTTTTTGTTGTAATTTTGTTGAAGAATATTTTACAATAATTCCAAATAATATTATGCCTAAAATTTCTATACCTGAATTAAATGTATTGATTCTTATCCCGAATTTATTAAGGATAAAAACTGCAAGAGGAACAATAGTAATTGATAATACCAAAGATATGATTATTCTTTCAATAAAGTCAATTTCATCCTGTTTTTTCCAAAAAACCCAACTCCAGACGAATCCGGGTAGAAATAATAAATAAATCGATCCGAAAACCACCTGAAATGACCGCGAAACGCTATATCGAATACTTAATAGGAAAGTAAATGCGAGCAACAAAAATAAAGCAAGAATTGAATATTTTAGCCAGTTATTATTATAATATTTCTTAATATTCATAAAATGTTCTATATCTAAATCCAACTTACTCTTAGCATCGTAATAGTTGATAACGCGAGTAAATAATTAAAGAAATTACTTGAAATTCAGGTTATACTGTAACACAAATATGCTTTTTTGAAAATACCATAGTAATTTAAAGAATTTTTGTCAATACTGGCTTAATATCTATTGTTTGATAATTTCATAAACAAATATTTAGTCCCTTTTAAAACAAACCAAGGATCAAAAATTATAATTGTATAAAAAATCTTCCAGATTCGGGTATTATACCAAAAGCGGACAGAGAGTATGAATAATCGAAGCGCGACGTCACTTTTGATTAGTTTAAGATCATTCTTTCCAACCTTATTTGTTTGAATAAATGCCTTATATAATTTGCAAATTATTTTATTGATTTGAATTACACTATTTACATCAGACGCATTTTTCAAATAAAGTTGTCGAACAATATCGATAGATACATAATTATTTAATGTTTTTGATATCAATTCCCGGCAAAGTTTAATAGAACTATTTACTTGTTGATCAAGATGGATTTGGCTGGTATTTTCATCATGTTTACGCAGGTGAAATAATATATCATCCAAATTAGTTAACTTTGTTATTGAATTCAGCCTTATCCACAAATCATAATCTTCGTAATATGTTGCCTTTGTATTGTAACCGCCCATCTCTTTTACTAGTGATGTTCTCATCATGACTGTGGGATGGGCAAGTGGGGAGAAAAAATGCAGTTTCCAGCTGAATAATAATGGTCGGTTAGGAAAATGAATTTCATTTTTTAGTGTACCTTCTTGGTCAATTATTCTAAAGCCAGTACCGCAAACTCCTATTTCAGAATGAGCATCCAGAAAAGCAATCTGTTTTTCCAGGCGGTGGGGGAGTGATACGTCATCTTGATCCATTCTGGCAATGTATTCGCCTTGTGCTAGTGATATGCCAGTATTAAGCGTTTTAATTAGACCAAGATTATTCTTGTTGGAAAAAAAACGAATCCGAGGATCTTTGAAATCTTGGATTATTCTGCCACTTCGATCAGTTGAGCAATCATCGATTATCAGTAATTCAAAATTAGTAAATTTCTGATTCAGAATGCTTTCTATTGCTTCCTTGATATATTTCTCCCCATTGTATACGGGCAGTAGAACAGTAATTATTGGTTTGTTCATAATAATTTATTAGAGATATATGTATTAATAGTTCATTTTATTAAGGAATGTCTGTATTATTGGTTTTAGATATTTTGGCGTAATTTGTTGCAGATTAAGAAAAATATCGTAATCACGTCGATTTAGAGCATAACGCAGAATAAATATGACATATAAACAAACTGTGGATAAATCAAATACAATTTGAAGGATCAGCTGATGAAACAGCAACCTGATAATTACTAGTGTTAAAAAGAAAAGAAGATTTATTACTAAGACATGGATAAAATATTTTGTGAAAAATTTTAACTTATACTTTCTGATCAGAACAAAGGCCAATATCATACCCAGTAATTGAGCAAAACTATTCGCGATAGTGGCGCCAAGAGCCTGAAAAGGGGGGATAAGTAACAGATCAAGCGTGATGTTTAGCAAAGCGGCTGCAAAACCAATGTAAACAATTTTCCGGATATCGTTGCTTAATGAAGGGATGGTTGAAACAGGATTAAAAATAAGTGGAACAATTTGAGAAAAGATAACGAGGGGGAAAATTATTCCGGCGGATATAAAGTCTTGGCCGTAAAAGAGAAGAATAATTTTATTGATGTACATAATAAATAGTATTGAAATCGGAATAACAATAATACCCAAATATTTTGTTAAATGTTGGGATAAAAAATGTAGCTTATCCTGTTGCTTCGTTCCAATCAACTCGGCAGTTGTATTATTGATTACCGTTATCAGAGGGCTGAAAATCAATGTAATATATAAAGCCAGGGAATATGCCAGTGAATAAATTGCGATTTGTTGATTATTGCTGTAAATCCCTAAGAAAAATAGTTCTGATTTATCCCAGACTATCGATACAAAAAACAAGTTTATAAATCCCCAAGCAGAATAGCGAATAATATTTTTCCAAGGCAAGGTTTCAATGTTTTGTGGAGGAGGAATATTGAGGCGATAAATGGATCGCAGGCACCAAACCGACGTAATAAGAGAAAAAAGATTAAAAAATATGTAAAATATTATTAAAGTAAATAACGAGGCGTGGGTTTTAAAAATATAGAAAATACCACCCAACCAGATGATCTGTGTAATAATTTTGAAAATTGCTAAAATCTTGAATTTTTGGATGGCCCGTAGTACGCTTAATAGAAAATTATTTAAAATTATCGGAATCAAGGCAATCAGCGCATATAAAAATAATTTATCCTGTTCTTGAGATTGGAACTTGATTAAATATTTAGTGGCAAGTCCGGAGTTGATAAATAGTAAGGCAAGGATGACAATCAAAATGATAATCTGCACCACCAGGAAATAATTAAACATTTTTTTCCAAAGGACTTTTTGGTTGGGATTCAGGCTGAAATAGTATTGTGGAATATATTTTAATATTGCCTGTCCAAGGCCCGGATTAGCCAGAAGCGAGAAGGTGGCAATCACCCAAATGAAGTAATTGAATACGCCAAATTGGTCGATACCCAAATAACGGACCAAAATGATAGAAGAGACAAATCCAATAATAGAGGTAATAATAAAACTGCCGGTGGTCCAGAATGTTGATTTTGCTATGTCGTGAGTGTAGTTTTTATCCAATTTTGTGCTAATTAGTTTCAGACTATTTGAGAAGAAAAAGAATTATTTATATTCTATTTTTGAATTTATTTACTGAGCCAATGATTTTTTTCAAATGGTCCAGATTATTGGTAAATAGTTTTTCCGGGAGAATAGTAATTTCTTTCTTTGTTTGTTCCTTTGAATTTAAAGAAATTACATTATTGGCTACAAGTGGAAAAAAATTATATTTATTTAATACTTGATCTCTGGATATTTTTAATGCATTCAAATGATCTTGATAATATTGTGCATTTGATAAAATATTTTCAATAACTTTTATTGATTGGTCAAAATTGTCTATATCAATCCTTACGAATGAATCAGGGTGAAAATATTCTTCAGCATTTGGACAGCCGTAATAAAGGGGGAATGTATAGGTTAAGAAGCAATCGGTTAATTTTTCCGTTATCCAATCGGATTCCCACTCATTTTCAATAGATACTGTAAATTTATAAGGCGCCAAAACCTCCCACTTATCATCAAAGGGGCGGATACCACGACCGAACAGATCTATTGAATCGCCAAAATATTCTTTTAGCCGATAAGCAAATTGGAGACGTTTTCTATGGCCCTTTGACAAAGCTTTATTGGAAGTAATAATGGAGATGAGCTTTGTTTTTTTTACAAGATGCGTTTCAGCTAAATCATCGTAAGTTTTATTAAAGTGCCAAAAAAGAGTTGTGAGAGTGTTAACAACATCTTTGTGTTTAATATTTTTTTGTGCTGTGACAACTTTCGAAAACTGATTTAAAAAAGCAGGTTTGTACTTTTGTATTGATGACGGTTCCAGAGCGAAAAGGATAGTATTCTCGGATGGACAATTGACCCTTTCTTCTTTATTTACATTATTTAAAACAATCCAATAATCACATTCCTTGATATCTTGATTGACAAAAAACCTGCATTTACCCCAATCAGTTCCTTGTTTAGGCATTTGCCTATTGAGATTATTGGGGCTATATGGATTGGTAACTTTTATATTTATCATGATTATTCTTATTACTTAAACAGCGCTGGAATCTAATTTGTTTTATTACGATGAGTACGGATTTTTCTATATATTAAGTAAGCATATCATCAGGAATTTTGGCGGAAATGTTCATCATGCAGTACTTTTGTATAACCTTCCAGCGGTAAAGCAGATGCAATTAGAATATGCGGTCTTTCTGTAATAGGATGCGGTCGGGAATAAAGATAAAGTTCAGGCCATGGTATTTTACCTTCTTGTTTCAGTAAGAGAATGTCTTCAACAAAATTATGTTTGGTCCAATTCTCCATTAAAACAACCTGTTTGGTGGCCATTTTAAATAAATTAGACAGTGCAATCAAATGATTATCTTCAGTTCTGATATGCATAATTACTGCCTGTGTAAAAACAATATCAATAGGGGGCCAATCTAGCAACGAAGATGATAGAATGTCATGTTGTTTTATAGCTGCGTCTAAATCCGGATGCCGTTTGTGTAGTAATTTAATCTGTTTTTCTGATAAATCTTCACCAAAAAGTGTTAGACTCGGTTGTAGAATTTTTAAATTATGTAAATGGTCACCACCGCCACAACCAACTTCAAGGGCAGTTGAGGGGGAAAGTTGAAGTATTGTTTCGTACAGTAATAAATGATTTGGGTGTAAGGGTAGAATGTTACTTTTGAGAGAAAGTCGGCCATTATCTAAGGCGTAATCATTCGCTTTAATGATTGTTGTATGATCTTTTTCAACTTCCTTAAGCTCACCGCTGTAGTGTTTCGGATATAAATTCCAATCGAAATCATCCTCAGTCTTTTTACCTGTAATCAGAGATTTAAAAATGTATTTGATTTTATAGATGTTTGAATAAATGGGCTTCTGTGACATATTAAGTCGTTAAATTTATCTTTCTAATACTGTATGATCGTTTTTAGGAATTGTTTGATAAAATATTTTGTTAGAATCAATTGAAAAATTTGATTGCTGAGTTGCCGATAATGTGTGTGAATATCATATACTGTTTGCTATTTATAACTTATTTTTCAAACTCTGTTGGTACGATGTCTTGTTAAATATTCTTACACAGAAGCGTCGGATGGGCCAAAAAAATTTTATTCTCGGATGAACTTTAATAAAACGCAGAAAAGTATAATATTTTTCTTTTTTTGTTTTTGCATTACGTAACGAAACTTGGATTGATTCATAAAACTGTTGTTCTTTTAAATGCTGAGAAATATTACCACCAAAAAGATTAATACTCGACGGTTGCGGTATGTACATATGAACTCCTGCATGAGTCGTCATTTCTAAAAATAATTCATAATCCATGGAATATTTATTATTTGAATTGAATTTATAATTAGCAAAAATTCTTTTATGTAGAAATATGTTTTGCAAACCGACGATTGTACCGTATTTATATAAATTTTCACGAGTGAACTCCAGTGCCGGACAACGTCTATACTGACACAATTTCTCAAATGGGTTATAAAAGTATGAATCGAAATAAAAACTATCTGCATCAACCAATTTTGTATAGCTAATAACTACTCCCAATATGTCGGCAACAAGTCTGTCATCGCTCCCCAAATATCCAATATATGATCCTTTTGCGTGTCGAAGCCCAATGTTTATGGCATCAGAAATACCGCTATCAGTTTCTTTGATCCATCTGATGCTTGGGTATTTTTTAGTAAACTCTTCAATTATCTGGTGTGAATTATCGCTTGATTTGCTGTCAACAATTATAAGTTCGCAAGAATCTGATTTTTGGTTTGTAAAACTTTCAATTGATTCTCTTAAATTATTTCCACCATTAAAATTTGGTAGAATAATTGAAATTATTTTAGTGCCATCCATAAGTTGTGATTTTAAATCTTGCAAGTATGAGTTTTCATAATTAGAAGGATAGTGATGCGTATCAATTGCTTATCTTTGCAATTATTATGCAATATCCAAAATAAAAAAAATCCAACACATCCCCATTACATAATACTAATTGATTACTTGTTCTGAATATACCAATCAATAGTCCGTTTCAAACCATCTGACAAAGAAATATTCGCCTCGAAAGCAATCTTTTCTTTTGCTTTACGGTTATCACAGTTGCGTCTTGGCTGTCCGGTCGGTTTGGTGGCATCGAAATGGATTTTAACTTGTTTGTTTGACAGCTTAACAATCAAATTAACCAAATCTTCAATTGTGGTTTCTTTGTTTGTTCCTATATTCAACACGTCTGCCACAGCATATTTTTCTGTTATTTCCATCAATCCTCGGGCGAAGTCTTCAACATAGAGAAAGGCACGACTTTGCTTCCCGTTACCCCAAACTTCAACAGTACTGCCGTCAGGCGCATCCAGTACTTTTTTAATGAGTGCTGGTATAACATGGGAAGATTCCGGGTTGAAATTGTCACGGGGACCAAATGCATTGTACGGACGGGCAATGGCAATCTTCATTCCATACTGCTTTGCATATTTTTGGCCTAAAAATTCCTCAACACGCTTGGCGAATCCATAGCCGTCATTTGTCGGTTCGGGCATATCTTTAAACCCTTCTTCTTCCGGAGTAGGGATAGTACAAAACCTCGGATAGACACAGGCAGAGCTTGTTACCAATAAACGTTCTACATTATTCAGACGGCATGCTTCAATTACGTTTAAAAATATTTGTACGTTATCTCTGAAGATAGAAGCGGGATTTTTTATATTATATTCAATTCCGCCGACCTTAGCCGCCAGATTCATCACGATATCCTGGTTTTTTGTAGCAGAAACAACATTATCGAAGTTCATCAGATCAACAATAACAATATGAATTTTATCTTTAATTCCAGCTAGAAAGTCGATATTGGAATCCTCTGAACGGATCGGGACAGTTACTACACTTCCTTGAGCAACCAGCATTTCAACCAGATGACTGCCAATAAATCCGGCTCCGCCTGTTACGAATACTTTCTTGTCCTGCCAAAATGATGATGTCATATTTATAGGGCTAATTATATTATTCTTCTTTTGGAGCTAGTTTTTCAATCCAATATTTGTCTCCCAGCTCTTTCAAAATTGTAGCGTATTGTTCCATTCTTTTTCTTTTGATTTCTCTGTTTTGCTCTTCTGATTTAGTCTGTGAGGGGTCGTATTGATAATCCACATCCACTGAAGAGATTCTTTTCCCTGCCTGCGCCGCATCGAGTACCGGCTTAATTATGGAATCCCATTTATCTAGTTCTCCCTGATAGTTAATAAATGACTCCGCGCCATCTCGATTAAACATTTTCGGGCCAAACCATAGATCCAATATCTCTTCCGCTTCATCTGGCTTTGGTCCTTTTAGCCCGCTTGCTCTTTTATTGGCCCGTGCCTCTATCCAGGCTTGGAATTTTGGCATGGATTCTGTTGATGCTCTCCTCGGAACAATAATGTCCGACTGACCGGTTCTTAATCCATCGATCATGGCTTTAAGTGTTTCCATTTGAATCAATCCGTCCTTTTCCGGTTCAGACCACAAAAAATACGGTGTGGCATATTTTTCTATTGCAATCTGTAATGCTGTTCTCCGGCTTTCACCCATTTTAAGTGTTGGGTCGACGACAATTTCTATATTATCAAATTGACTGATCTCATCTAAAAATTCCTGATTGGAACCGCCGTCCACTACTACACATTTTATTCCAAGCGCCTGTGCATTTTTTAGAAAGTTTACGGCTAATTCTTGCCTGACACGGGAAATCTCATCAGTTCCGTACATGGTAGTGGTAAAAATGGACAAATCGGAAAACTGTTCTTGTTCGCGTCTTTCCTGCTGAACTTCCACTTCCGGAATTTTTGCATCGATATCTTCCGGATTCTTTGATTCAATGCCCATTATTATTTCTTTAATAATTTGCAGATAAGAGCGATTTCTTTTTTTGTCAGTTCCGGATTATTACCAAAATAAAAACCATAGTGGTGGACAATCAGTGAGTTCGGGCAGGAAGCCTGTTTTTTTGCATACTTTCGGTAAAAAGGCTGGATAGCCATGTCACCGGCAATGATCGGGCGGACTTCTACTTTATGCTTAATAAATCTTTCCCGGTACATTTGAAAAGTTTTTTCATCTCGAAAGATAATAGGCATAGCAAAATTTGATATCACATCCATGTGATCAAGTTTGAGCGGAATAATATCGGAGTTCTGGGAAGCTATTTGATGGAATGATTTGAAGTTACGCGCTCTTGTGGAAACTATTTTATCCAGATATGGCAGTTGCTTATTTCCGATAAAGCCATTTATTTCAGTCGGTCTTGCATTGTAGGCAAGTGTATAAAATGTATATAAGGCAAAAAAGTCGTTAACTTTGTGTAGTTTACGTAATTTCTGCTTGGATTTTTCCGGCAAATTCCTATCCCAGCCGTGCGCCCGAACCATGGTTAACATGTCGAATAATTCGTCATCATCAGTGCAGATCATACCACCTTCGATTGTCGACATGTGGTGTCCGACAAAGAAAGAAAATGTCGAAGCCAGCCCAAAGTTACCCAGAAGCCTTCCGGCAGTCACAGAGCCAAGTGATTCACAGTTGTCTTCAATCAGTAGAATATTATTCTGCTTGCAAATCTGCCGTATTTTATCCAGTCTGTCACTAAGACCAAGTACATTGGTAATGAATAATGCTTTAATGCTGCCGATATGCTGTTTAAGCTGGGTAGGGGAGATGTTCAATGTTTCCAGTTCACAATCAATCAGTTTCGTTCCAAGGCCCAGTTGTATGAGCGGCATAATATTTGTCGGCCAGGTCAATGCGGAAACGCCTACTACGTCGTTTTTTTTCAGTTTACCTAAATTTATGAGTGCTTGTATTAAAACAAGGTTTGCCATGCTTCCACTACTGACAAAAAGTGCATGTTTTCTTTTCTGCTTTTTGGCAAATTGTATTTCAAACTTTTTGCATTCTTTGTTCATGCTGAAAATCGGCGCCTTTTTTATGAACTTAACGAGTGCATTTTTGGTTTTAGCCTCATTATAGAAACTTGATTTGATAAGTTTAATCATATTTTTATAAAAGATTTAATTTTTGCTTTAATTAATGGATGCAGTTTTTTGTTCCCGACTAAAAACCATTCTGCGGAGCTATGCTGTGAATCAAGTTTGATTTTTGTTTTAGTTAGGACATAGCCGAAATAAACATTAACGCAATGATAATTGGTTTTCGGATAAATGGATTCCTTGTGGATCTCATTAATTACTCCGCCAAAAACCAGTTTTTTCTTATCTATCTTTAAGCCTAATTCAGTTTTTGCCTGTCGGACCGCACAATCTTCAAATGTTTCATTTTTTATCATCCGACCACCGGGAGAAAAGTACGCGTTTTTAAGCGGTTTATTTACTCTTTTTAAGAGTAGAACACTTTGTTTATTATGATTAAAAAAAAGTATATCAACAGTGCAAATAGGAAGTTCTTCCATGAATTCTTTATATTTGTTGTCCGCTATCCAACTATTACTATTATCTTTTTTTCTCATTCTCAAAATCAGCTTCTGTCATTAGTTTAATAAGGTCTTGGAATTTAACTTTTGGCTTCCAACCGAGAATCTTTTCTGCTTTACTGGGGTCGCCGATCAAAAGATCAACTTCTGCTGGTCGAAAATAGTGGGGATCTATCTCAATTATGGTTTCGCCGGTTTTTGCATCAATTCCTTTTTCCTCTAATCCTTTACCTGTCCATTGAATATCAAACCCAAGTAATTTTCCTGCGATTTCCACAAATTCCCTTACAGAATGATTTTCTCCGGTTGCAATCACATAGTCATCGGGTTTTTCTTGTTGAAGCATCATCCACATGGCTTCGACATAATCCTTGGCGTATCCCCAATCTCTTTTAGCATCTAAATTGCCGAGATATAATTTTTTATCCATACCCAACTTGATTCTTGCCAGTGCACGGGTGATTTTTCTGGTGACGAATGTTTCTCCTCGGCGGGGGGATTCGTGGTTGAATAAAATACCGTTACAGGCGAATAATCCGTAACTCTCACGATAATTGACCGTCATCCAATATGCATACACCTTAGCTACTCCGTATGGACTGCGTGGGTAAAAGGGAGTTGTTTCTTTTTGTGGTATCTCTAACACTTTACCGAACATTTCGCTTGAAGAAGCCTGATAGAATTTTGTATTTACTCTTGTTTCGCGGATTGCCTCGAATAAACGCGTAACACCAAGTGCATCTGCATCACCAGTATATTCCGGGATTTCAAAGCTGGCTTTAACATGGCTTTGTGCTCCCAAATTATACAGTTCATCCGGCACAATTTTTTCGATAAGCCTAGCTAAATTGGAGGAATCTGTTAAATCGCCGTAATGAAGAAATAGCTTTTGATTCTTTGCGTGTGGATCCTGAAAAATATGATCAATTCGTTTAGTATTAAAAGTTGATGCACGTCGGATAATGCCGTGTACTTCATATCCCTTATCAAGCAGAAATTCTGCTAAATATGAGCCGTCTTGTCCTGTTATGCCAGTAATTAGTGCTTTTTTCATAAGTTACTTTTATTTATTCAATGGTTAATCTAAAAGGTATTCGATAATAAGTTAAAATGCCTATTATTGCCCAAAATATCTTCTATATCATAATATAAATTGACCGCTTTTTCAAGTGGAATCATATTGGTGCTTAAATTTAGATGCAAATTGATTTATCAGTGAAGAAGTTGAAATGACCGGCAATTTGATACTTTATATAATCTCGTATTTCTTCCCAATCTTCTCAAAAGCTGAAATGGCCTTATCCAAGTCCGCCTTACTGTGTGCTGCAGATATTTGTACTCTGATTCTGGCTTTACCTTGTGGCACGACAGGATAGTAGAACCCGATTACGTAAATTCCTTCCTGAAGCAGATCTTCCGCCATTTTTTGGGCCAATTCTGATTCATTCAGCATGATCGGAACGATCGGATGAATACCTTCCTTAATATCAAACCCAATTCTGGTCATTTCGGTTCGGAAATATTTTGCATTATCCATAACATTTTCACGGAATGAGGGATTTTTTTCGATAATATCCAAGATTGCAATAGATGTCGCCGTTACAAGCGGGGAGAGAGAATTGGAAAAAAGATACGTTCTGGAACGCTGGCGCAGGAGTTCAATGATTTCCTTGCGACCCGACACAAATCCGCCGGACGAACCCCCCAGGGCTTTGCCAAGTGTCCCGGTAACTAAATCAACTTTTTCGGAAACATTATAGTGTTCCGGAGTTCCTTTGCCGGTTTTACCTATAAATCCTGATGCATGAGAATCATCAACGACAACTAGCGCCCCGTATTTTTCCGCCAGATCACAGATGGATTTAATATCCGCAATATGTCCGTCCATGCTGAATACGCCGTCCGTAGCTATCACTTTTCTACGGAAATCCTTGCTTTCACTTAGTTTTTCCTCTAAATCCGCCATATCCATGTGCCGGAATATTTTTCTTTCTGCTTTAGAGAGACGTACGCCGTCAATAATACTGGCATGGTTAAGTTCATCAGAAATAATCACATCTTCATTTGAAGTAATCGTTTCAAATAGACCGGTATTGGCATCAAAACAGGAGGAATACAGTATCGTATCTTCTGTACCGAGAAACTCCGACAATTTATTTTCCAGTGTTTTATGGATCGTTTGCGTGCCGCAAATAAACCGTACGGATGATAATCCGTAGCCCCATTGATCCAGGGCATCTTTCGCTGCCGAAATCACATCCGGATTATTGGAAAGACCCAGGTAGTTGTTTGCGCAAAAATTTAAAAGTTTTTTACCCTTAACTTCAATCTGTGCGCCTTGAGGTGTCTCCAAAACCCGCTCGTTTTTATAAAGATTATTACTTTTGATTGTCTGGATTTCTTCTAAAAAACTATTTTTTGTATTGTTGTCCATATAATTGTTTTTTAATAAAATATTAACTTATGTATAAATGAAATAAAGCTACAATCTTGGAAGTAGAATGAAAAATACCAAAAAATATTAACAAATTCAAGTTACATATTAACATATACCAAGTGAATTGAAAATCACAATGTAAATAATCATCAATGTTTGGAAAACATATAAGTTGACTTAGAGCATCAAAATTAGTAAAATAACAGCTGTTATGAGCAATAAAAACTTATTCGTAATTCTATTATGGATTGTTAAGGGAGTGACTGTTGTATTAACTTTCTTATTGTTTTACACTATTTTTATTCATTTTTTTACGGCATCCGGTAAATTTGAAGTGGCCTACAGTTTTGGCGAGGATTCTGAATATATTTCTCATTTAGAGCCATGGCAAAGGTTGCTTCCGCCTGAGGAAAACGGCGGGGTCTGGTCTCAAAAAATAAAAGATGATTCGGTATATTTCAACGCGAATGGTCCGCTATGGTATGAAGACGTGACTGTGGAAATCGTATATAAGAATGAAAATCAGATTGATTTAAATATCGGTGCGAATATAAATGATGCCGATGGCTACCGCGATCAATCGCTTCAGAATAAACTCATTGATAATTTAGAATGGAAAAAAATTCAGCACGGAAACGTTATTCTATATCAGAAAGAAGATGTTTATCAGAGTATTGCCGATTTTAAAAAAGATTTTGATAATAACAGTCTGGAAAGCGAAGTTGTGGGACAATTCGATTATGATTTGGGTAAAAATTCAGTAAAATTGGGCACTTCATCATCTTTAGATTCTTTAAAATACATTATTACGGATTATTCATCACCTGTGGGTGAAAATGGTTGGTTGGTTAAGAAAATTACGTTTAATGCAGGCGAATTGTATCAAAATGAAAGGGGAGTCATTAGATTCAGAATAAGCGCACCAGGGCTTCGAAAAAGTGAAGGTTCGATAGAAGTCAGGGAGATCCGGATAACCTATAGCAATCCTATGATTACGATCAGTGATCTTCCAAGAACAGCGGAATATTTTATAGACAAAATAATTGAAAAGGTAAAAAATGATTATTAATAAAAATGCCGATTTGTATGATTTATTGATGAAGGCAAGTATGTTTGTATTTTTATTTTCTGTTTCTGCATACATTATGTTATTGCTTATTAACACGTTTACCGGTGAATTTCTGGAAATGATAATCAATATCAAAATACCTCTGATTGTAGCCTTGATCAGCGGGTTGGTTTTTACAGTAACATATACAAATAATAGGGGCTCAGTCAAAAATACTCTAATATCGGATGATAAATAAAAATAAATACAAAGTAATTTTAAGGGTTGTAAGAATACTTTTGGTTTTGGTTCCGGTCATTATTTTGGTGTTTGCATTCAATAAGCGATTTATATTGTTTGGAGAACTGAGTGAAACATATGCATTTAAAAAGCCCGGAGTTATCATTTCTGAAGTTACAGCTGCCGGAAATACAGGAGTGATAAAAGAAGATGAAAATACCGGTGAATATTACCAGGAAATTAAAGAAGCCCCTGTGTCTTTTTATGTAAACTTGCCGTTCAAAGCAAAATATATTGATCTGGAACTGAATTACGAAAGCGGTAATGCCCAGATTGTCCAATTCGGAACACCCTATAATTTTGAAGATACAGCACAATACCGGTTTGAAACACTTGAGAATAGATATGTGTCAGATTTAGGATCGGAAAATCTGATAGTAACGGAGGATAATATGTCTTTGTTCAGAAACCCAAAGGCAGTGAATAAAAGAAATAGTATTTCGATCAATCAAGGAAAGGAAATATTATCAGATGTTTTGAACAGGATACCAAAAGAAAGCACGGTAGCACTTTATCAAGTGAATTCCAATAATCTGACCCGATTGGTTGATTATCATCCGGAAAATATTGAACATACAACTGATACAATCCTGCGTGGATCGCACGAGATAATCACCTATATTGAAAATGAAAAACTTGACTATGAATTCTATTTTAAACAAAGAAGTACGGCAAAATCCATAAACCCGGTAAATGTAAAACTTTTGCGTGATTCGGAATTGGTAGAAGAATTTCCGGATTCAAAGCTCGTAAATGTATTTGGCGCGGATTATTCCAAAATGATTCATATCACACGCGAAAATCTGCCGGCCGGGGTATATACAATAAAAATCGAGACGGGAAATAACACCAATATTGCCAAAATTACTACCAAACAGAAATACATGGCATTTAAGGGGCGATTGTCGCTGGATGATGATAATATTTCATCTTCTTTCTTTGTAAATAATAATATAGTTTTTAAAACGGCTCATGATACGGGACTACAAACGGTTTTCGTCGATGATAAGGAAGTTGAGATAGAAAAACTGAATAAATATTACGCGTCGAAAACAAAAACCGGAGTAAGAAATGTTGAGATTCCAAAAAGTGATCTGGTAATGGAGTTTGATGGTATAGCCAGTACTAGTATCGAGAATATAGAAAATCTAACCAGTAGATTCAAAGTAATTGATTTGGAGGACCCGGTTTGCAAAAAAGACCCCGATTTTGATTATTTGCTTTCAAGTTATTATAAGCCGGAGGCAACTTACAGTGATTCCGGAATTTATGCAAAAACATTTAGGATCAGCGATTTGTATGTAGAAAATGACCGCGTCAAGTTTAAGTTTTCAATTCCCTGTATCGGGAATTTCAAGGACGTTAGGATAAACCAGATAAAAGTAACCCTGAGAAAATAATGTTTATTTTGAATAAGAAAAAAAATCTCGTAAAGTCTCTAGCCAGAGATATTAACCAGCAGATATTTGAGGTTATGCTGGTGAGTTTCCTGTTGTTTTACTTACTTGATCAGATTTTAGCCAATATTATCTCTGATTATTTCAATTTGAATATCATTTTGATAATTGTTATTATTAGTGGGATAGTAATGAGTTTTCCGGTCTTTGCTTCAGAAAAAAAAGAGGTAAAACGGAAGAAAACCGGTCTGACTGATTACTTATTCATTATGGGATTGGGGATTGTTTCATTTGGCGTAATTTACTATAAATTAGATCTAGATTTTTGGCTTCGCTTGGCAATTTCAATAATCAGCGCTGTAATAATTATCTTGCTTTCCATCTTGCTACTTAACGAAAATAACGAAGAAAATTTATGAAAGGAATAATTTTAGCCGGCGGACAGGCCACCAGGCTGAGGCCACTGACTTTGGTAACAAATAAGCATTTGCTCCCGGTCTATGACAAACCGATGATTTATTATCCCTTACTTACTTTAGCCAATGCCGGGATAAAAGACATAATGATTATTTCCGGTAAAGGGCACGCCGGGCATTTTCTGGAACTACTGCGCTCCGGTGAAGAATTCGGTGTCCGCTTGTCCTACGGAGTACAGGAGGAAGCGGGTGGAATCGCGCAGGCATTAGCATTATGCAAGGATTTTTCCGATGAAGATAAAATTGCGGTAATCCTAGGCGATAATATTTTTGAAGACAATGTGGCAAAAAAAGCCGCTGCGGATTTTGAAAAACAGGAAAAGGGAGCCAAAATATTTATCAAAGAAGTACCGGATCCGGAGCGGTTTGGTGTTGCGGAGATCAGTGGAGACAAAATTTTAGGCATTGAAGAGAAGCCCAAAAATCCAAAAAGCAAAATGGCCGTTGTCGGTTTATATATGTATGATAATCAAGTCTGGGATGTTATTGAAAATCTGAAACCTTCGGGCAGGGGGGAACTGGAAATAACGGATGTAAATAACTATTATATCAACCAGGGAACAATGACGTATGAAGTACTGGACGGATTATGGACTGACGCGGGTACGTTTGATTCTCTTTATCGGGCTAATAAAATAGTGGCGGAAAGAAATAAAAAATAATCATATGATTGACGGAGTAATTATCAAAGAACTAATTGTTAGGCAGGATATTCCTGATACGGAGGAAGCCACGGAGAAACCTGGTTTCCTGATGGAGGTTTTACGTAATGACGAGGACTTATTGGCAAAATACGGACAAACAACGTTCACTGTGGCATATAAGGGCACGATTAAGGCTTTCCATTATCATGAGAAACAGGACGATCTTTGGTTCGTCGCAACCGGGAAAGCAATGATTGTGCTATATGATATGCGGGAGGATTCTCCTACGAAAGGGGAGACGCAAGTGATCAATGCGGGGACTGATGATTATAAATTAGTGGTTATCCCGATTGGCGTTGCGCACGGCTATAAAGTGCTGTCGGATGAGCCGGTACTGCTTTTTTATCACACCACAGAGAGTTATAACGCCAAAGAGCCGGATGAAAAGCGCATGCCGTATAATGATCCGAAAGTGGGATTTGATTGGAGCCGGCATTCTTAATTGGTTATGTAAAATGTAGAATGTATAATTTTATATGATACATTATAAATTATGCATTATTTATTCGTTACCTGCCGCATTAAATTTATTCTAAAGCATTTGGCGGAAAAATATTTAAAACAAAATAAATTATGAAGATACATATCTCAGGATCGCTGGCATATGACCGCATCATGGATTTTCCGGGTCGTTTTAAAGAGCATATTTTGCCCGAAAAGGTCCACATGATCAACGTCAGCTTCGGAATAAACGTATTGAAAGAAAACTTTGGCGGAACAGCCGGTAATATTGCTTATTCATTAAGTCTGCTTGGGGATGACCCGACAATTGTTGGCACAGCCGGCAGGGATTTTAGACCGTATGCCGTGTGGCTTAAGAAAAATAAAATCAGCACGTCGGGTATTAAAATTATACCGTCGGAATTAACGGCCGGAGCCTATATTATTACAGACAGGTCGAATAACCAGATTACAGCGTTCCATTTCGGTGCTATGTCCCATTCAGTCGGAAAACCCGGAATGCCAGGGAAAAACAGTCTGGTCATCATTTCACCGGGCAATGCTTCGGATATGATAAAAACGGTCAGAACATGCAAAAGTAAAAATATTCCCTATATCTTTGATCCGGGTCAGCAGATTCCAGCGCTTGCTACAAAGGATTTAAGGTATCTTTTGGACGGTTCCGATTTGTTCATCGTCAATGACTATGAATATGCCTTAGTTACGAAAAGACTGAAGCTTAGCCAGACAAAATTAATGAAGATGACTAACACGGTAATTGTTACTAAAGGTGATAAAGGATCGCAAGTAACTTCGGAAAACGGCACTTTTTCTGTAAAGGCGGTTAAGCCCAGAAAAATTGTAGATCCGACCGGAGCGGGGGATGCATTTCGTTCTGGGCTGATTCATGGTATAATAAAAAAGTACCCGTTAAAAAAATCTGTTCAGTTGGCCACATTGGTTGCAACTTACCCGATTGAGCATCATGGTACGCAGGAGCACCGGTTTACAAAAAAAGAGATTTCAGCGCGTTTTATGGGTAATTTTAAAAGCAAAATTAATTAATTAATCAAAATGAGCTTTATGAATCTATCTTTTTCCAAACAAAGCCCGACAATGAAAGTACTGGTTATAGTACTTAGTCTTGCAGTTTTGGCATTTGTGGTTTTTGGAGTTATAGCAGTTAAACTCGGCCAATAGGTAGGGTAAATATTTGCAAAAAGTAGGGGTTTGCTCCTCTGCTTTTGTGTCTTAAAATCATTAATAATCATTTTGTATGAAGAAAAGCAAAAAAAAGGCTGGCTATGATATCAAGAATATCCGTCTGGCTGCAGTAGGTAAAAAGAGAATTGATTGGGCGGAAAAACAGATGGATGTTTTGCGTCTGATAAAAACCCGTTTTGAAAAAGAAAAACCACTGGCCGGAATCAGGATTTCCGCCTGTTTGCATGTTACTACTGAAACGGCCAACCTGATGAATACATTGAAAGCCGGCGGAGCAGACGTCGTATTGTGTGCTTCCAATCCGCTGTCCACACAAGATGAAACAGCGGCCTCGATCGTAAGGGATTTTGGTATTCCGACATATGCGATCTGCGGAGAGGACCGAAAAGTATATTTCCAGCATCTAAAATCCGCATTGGATCATCATCCGCATATAACAATGGATGACGGTGCTGATTTAGTATCCGAATTACTGTCAAAAAGGAAAAGCCAAACGAAAGAAATTTTAGGATCATCAGAGGAAACAACCACTGGTGTTATTCGCCTCCGAAGCATGGAGAGAAAGAATGTGCTCCGTTTCCCGGTAATTGCTGTTAATGACGCAAAGACGAAGCATTTATTTGATAACTACTACGGAACCGGCCAAAGCACGTTAGACGGCATTTTAAGAGCGACAAACATACTGTATGCCGGTAGAACGGTGGTTATTGCCGGATATGGTTCTTGCGGCAGAGGATTGGCTGTACGGGCAAAAGGAATGGGGGCGCACGTCATAGTTACCGAAATCGACTCTCTATGCGCATTGCAGGCGCAAATGGACGGTTATCAGGTGATGCCAATGTCACAGGCATGCAGGGTTGGTGATATCTTCATTACAGTAACCGGAAATACCAGTGTCATCCGCAAAGAACATTTTACAAACATGAAAGACGGAGCGATCGTTTCAAACTCTGGCCATTTTGATGTTGAGATTGATATTAACCAGTTGAATAAACTCAGTTCCGAAATAATCGAAACTCGCGAATTTGTCCAAAGTTACAAACTTAAAAATGGAAAAATTGTGAATATCCTGGCAGAGGGCAGGTTAGTCAATTTAGCTGCAGCAGAGGGGCATCCTGCGTCGGTAATGGATATGAGTTTTGCCAATCAGGCACTGGCCGCAGAATATATCGTGAAAAACTATAAAAATCTTGAAACGAAAGTATATTCGGTGCCTGAGGAAATAGATATGGAAATTGCCCGCCTAAAGCTTAAATCAATGGGAGTTAAAATTGATACGCTGACACCAAAACAGAAGAAGTATCTCCAGTCCTGGACTGAGGGAACATAAATAATGAATAATGTATAATTAATAATGTATAATTTAAATCGATCAATTATACATTTTACATTTTAAATTATGAATTTGCTAATTACTGGTGGAGCGGGATTTACCCGCCCGCCTCGCCAGCGAGCCAAATGGTATTATACTTATGTGTTGGAAAGCGCGAAAGATGGTAATTTATACATTGGTTGGACCATTGACTTAAACGCAAGATTGAAAGAGCATGCTAAAGGGCAAGTTGAATCGACAAAACATAGAAGGCCATTAAAAATCATATACTACGAAGCTTGCCGATCGAAGAAAGAAGCAATTAGGAGAGAAAAGTACTTCAAAACAGGTTTTGGCAGAAGATTTTTAAAGAACAGGCTCACTGGCTCGCGTGGCGGGCGGGTCGGCATCATATAGTATCTAAATGAGCAATCTATAAACATGAACATACTGGTTACTGGTGGAGCGGGATTTATCGGCTCTAACTTCATCAACTACTGGCTGAAAAATCATCCGGAAGATCACATTGTGAATCTGGATAAGTTAACGTACTGCGGAAATCTGGAGAATCTGAAAAGTATTGAGAGCAATCCGAATTATGAATTTGTCCGCGGGGATATTTGCAATTCAGATTTGGTGAACAAGGCAATGAATGAAATTGATACGGTTGTTCATTTTGCGGCAGAAAGTCATGTTGACCGTTCTATTCTGGAACCGGATGCATTCATAAAAACAAATATTGTTGGTACGCACGTTTTATTGGATTCCGCCTTGAAAAATAATGTTAAAAGATTCCATCATATTTCAACCGATGAAGTTTTTGGTGCATTACCTCTTGAGAATAAATCCAAATTTTCTGAAAGCACGAAATATGATCCTCGGAGTCCGTATTCAGCCTCTAAAGCCGCTTCAGATCATCTGGTGAACGCATATTACACGACCTACGGCCTGCCAGTGACGATAACCAATACTTCCAACAATTACGGCCCGTATCAATATCCCGAGAAATTATTACCATTGGCTATAACAAATTTGATTGAAGGAAAAAAAGTGCCGATTTATGGAGATGGTAAATATGTCCGAGATTGGTTATATGTTGATGACCATTGCCGGGCGGTGGAACTAGTTTTGGAAAAGGGGAAGATCGGCGGAACATACGTGATTGGCGGACTGACCGAAGATGTAAATAATCTGGAACTAATCAGGCGGGTTTTGAATATCATGGGAAAATCTGAGGAAATGCTGGAGTACGTTAAAGACCGACCAGGGCATGACCGGCGCTATGCAGTAGACTGGAACAAAGCAAAAAATGAATTAGGATACAAGCCATTGTATGATTTGGACACCTATCTGGAACAGACAATTGATTGGTATCAGAAAAATGAAGGATGGTGGAAACGTATCAAGTCCGGAGAATATTTGAAATACTACAAAGAACAGTATGAGAAGCGATAAGTTGGTTCTGATATTAGGCGCAAAAGGAATGCTCGGATCCGAGCTTTCTCTTGTTTTTGCTGATTCAAAACCGATCTGTTGGGATATTGATGACTTGGATATTACCAATGAAAAAATAGTGCAGAAAAGGATCAGAGAAATGTCTCCTTCAATAATTATTAATGCTTCCGCGTATACGAATGTTGATGGAGCTGAGGAAAATGAAGAGACGGCCAATCGGATAAACGGGACTGCGGTTGGTCATCTGGCAAAGACCGCCGAGCTAATAGGCGCAAAACTGATTCATTATTCTACTGACTATATTTTCAGCGGTAAAAACAAATCCGGTTACAAAGAAAATTCGAGATCAAATCCGGTTAACGCGTACGGGCGGTCTAAACTGATCGGTGAGCAGGCAATAAAAAAATACTGCGAGCGGTACTATATCATCAGGACGTCATGGCTGTATGGTCGTGGCGGAAAGAATTTTGTTGACACGATGCTTGATATCGGAGCAAAAAATAAAGAGATAAAAGTTGTTGAAGACCAGTTTGGTAAACCGACTTATACGCTGGATCTGGCGAAGCGGACAAGAAAATTAATAGAGGGAGATAGTCGATACGGTATCTATCATATTACTAACGAAGGTACGACAAATTGGTTCAGTTTTGCAGAAAAGATATTTGAACTAGCACAGCTTAGCGTTTCTGTCATTCCAGTTAAGTCTGATCAATTTCCGCGTCCGGCAAAACGCCCGAATTATTCCTCATTGATTAATACTAAAATACCACTTTCCAGAAAGTGGCAGATTGCATTAAAAGATTATATTTCCGGTAAATAGTTTATTGTATTGATTTTCGATACAAATGTTGCGACGCGTCATGATAAAACATGACTTTTGTGTTTTTATTGACTGAAAATGGTGCAAAGTCACTTTCTACCAAATTAACAATATTACGTTTTCCTCTTCCGTCTAATTCAATCGCCCTGATATAACCATCATTACTGTAAATTATCCATTTTCCGTCCGGCGACCAATCAGCAAATTTAATTACACTGCCTGATCTGATCAATAATTCCTGTTGATCTGATTCCGGATCAAATGACCAAATTTCAAAATCATTATAGAGCATTAATAAGCTTTTGTCCGGAGACCACGCAAAGCTTGAAACATCCGGGTTCAACTTATTCAGATTAAACGAAAATTGATCACGAACTCTGATTAATGAAAGTTCCTGGTTTTTTGTATCATGCATGTTAATATAACTGTCGGCGGTTTTAGACAGTGAATATATTCCTTTATTGGAAAATGTCAGTATCTCATTTATGTTATTCAGATCATTTTTGTCAGTTTTGGACAGAACTGATAAATCATTTTTCTTCTCGATATAATAAATTGATTGATCCAGTTCAATCACATCCTGGATTTGCCCCTTAATGATTAATTCAATTGTTTTGTCGACGATATTTATTTTGAAAAGTCCATTGTCGGAAATAGCATATAATTCCCGCTGATCACCGGATTCTGCCAGTTTATAAATTGGTAAAGCAGAAATAGATTTCGATAAAATATCTAGCTTGTCGGGTAGAGAAATAATCCTTGCAATCACGTCATTACTCTTATCTTTAATAAAGACGAAATTTTCATTGTCGGTAAATGCTATTTGGCTGTCGGATTCGATATTTTTGATTGTAATAACAGTAGCAAGTGTGGTATGTTCTTTGATAACCAAATCCGCACTGCCGACTTCATTTGAAGTCAAATAGGCAAGGTAATGATTTGCCGGAGAATAAACAATCCCCGTCACTTCATCATCCATAGCAAGTAGAGCCGCTTCAGACTTTAATAGCGAAACACGGTTTGTGGTGGTGGATTGATTAGCAAAAACCGGAAGTGTTTTTTCCCAAGTATAATAACCCTGTTTTTCAACTGAGATTGTATAATCACCGGGAAAAAGGTTTTTTGCAACAGTTGGAGTCTTTGATCCGTATAGTTTGCCGTTTATGGTAACTTGTGCATTTCGTGGTTCAGACTCTATGGACAAAACACCTGTTTTAATGACCTTCCGATCAGTAAAATTATAGCGAAATCCGGTGGCATAAAATACCAAAACGGGCGCAATCAAAAAGAACACAAAAACCAGTGTAAGGGCATATATTCTGCGGTATTTCTTCTTCATTTTGACCAGAATGGAATTAGTAGGTAATATACATCTGTAGGATATCTTATTTTACCACATTTTGAATTTTTAGGAATTTTTTTATGGAAAAATTTATTATCAACGGCGGAAATCCGCTGAACGGGGAGATTGAAGTTGGAGGGGCTAAAAACGCTGTACTGAAGATATTACCGGCAGCCCTGCTTTCTGATGAAACGATCACGATAAAAAACTTTCCAAATATTGAAGATATTCATAGAGCGACTGATTTATTGGTTGATTTGGGTGCTACTGTGACAATAGACGCTAGGAATTGTGCAGTTTCAATTCCGGAAATAAAGAAAAATATATTAGAGCCGAAATTTGCCAATAAGTTCAGAGCTTCCGTAATGTTTGTCGGACCGCTTTTGGCTAGAACTGGGGAAGTCAGATTCCCGCACCCCGGCGGATGCGTGATCGGTGCCGGTAAGCGGCCGATAGATCTGTTTCTGGAGGGTTTTAAAGCTCTCGGTGCCGAGATTGAAGAGATGGAGGACATGTATGTGGTAAAAGCAAAAAAACTTAAAGGAGGGGAGTATTTCTTTACGACTGTCAGTGTCACCGGAACTGAAAGCATGATTTTAACCGCTGTACTGGCTGAAGGGGTTACAACCATAAAAAATTGTGCCATGGAACCGGAGATTGTAGCGTTAAGTGATTATTTAAATTTGAACGGGGCAAAGATACGAGGTGCCGGATCTCCAACGATTGTAATTGAGGGGGTCAGTAAATTATCTGCGGGAGAATATACAATTATTCCGGACAGAATAGAAACCGGCACATTTGCAATTCTGGCGGCAGCTACAAAATCAGAATTAACTATTACAAAATGCCAGCCGGACAATATTGAATCATTATTAAGTGTGCTGACAAAGATTGGTGTCAGTTACGAAAAAGGCGGAGACTGGCTGAAAATTTTGCCGTCAAAAAACATTTTATCGTATGATATAAAAACACATGAATATCCAGGATTTCCAACCGATCTGCAGTCCCCGTATACAGTTTTAATGACGCAAAGTACCGGTAGGGCGATAATACACGAAGTCATATATGACCGACGTTTGCTTTTTACTGACATGTTGGTACAAATGGGCGCTGATATTATCATGTGTGATCCGCACCGGGTAGTTATCAGCGGACCGACAAAGCTTCACGGCAGAAAATTGACAAGCCCTGACCTGCGGGCCGGCATGGCAATAGTGATTGCCGCCGCAATAGCAGAAGGTAAAACAGAGATTGATAATATTTATCAAATTGACCGGGGTTACGAAAAAATAGAGGAAAGACTAAAAAAAATCGGAGTAAAAATAGAAAGAGTGAATGAATAATGGAAAATTATCCAAAAAAAAGATCAATTGTTCAGAAATATTTTAAATTTTATGCGGGAGTATTATTACTGATCATTGCATTTTCAGGTGGACTGATTATCGGTGCCTGGAAAGTTAACGGTGTCGCGGTATCACAAGTCGGAGATGTCGTGATCAATAAATTTACAAATGACCCGCAAAAGCAGGAAATAGACTTCGGAATATTTTGGGAGACCTGGGATACTATTCAGAATAAGTATTATGACAAGCCGGTCAGTGAAAAGGAACTGTTTTACGGAGCGCTCGCCGGTATGTCGGAAAGCCTTGGTGACCCATATACGGTATTTTTTGATCCGGAGATCAGTCAGGATTTCAGCGACCAGATTAATGGAACATTTGAAGGGATTGGTATTGAAATCGGAATCAAGGATGAGCAGTTAGTGATTATTGCCCCATTACCGGAAACACCTGCCTCTAAAGCCGGGCTATTTGCCGGTGATCAGATAATCAGCATAGATAGTACAGATACTACCGCAATGACCCTTGATACCGCAGTGACAATGATACGTGGAGAAAAAGGGACTAATGTCGATCTCGTTATCAAAAGGGAGGGTAATGATGATAATATTCAGTTTTCTATTACCAGAGAAACAATTGTTGTTGAGTCGGTGTATTGGGAGATGCTGGACAGTAATATCGCACACATAATCCTTTCTGATTTTAACGAAAACACAGAAAAAGGGTTTGAAAAAGCAATACGGGAAATTACACTGGCTGAGCCCAAGGGAATAATATTTGACATGAGAAACAATCCGGGCGGATTTTTATCAACTGCGGTAAACGTAGCTGGATACTTTATTCCACTGAATGAAGTTGTACTGATAGAGGATTTTGGCAATGGAAAAGAGAATACTTATAAGGTTGATAACGGGGATAATTATATTGAATACCCGATGGTAGTTCTTGTTAACGGAGGAACTGCCTCCGCATCTGAAATAGTTGCCGGAGCAATCCAGGATCACAAAGTCGCTACAATTCTTGGTGAGCAGACATTCGGCAAAGGCACTGTACAGGAGTTGAAAGATTTTTCCGATGGCTCATCGATAAAAATAACAGTTGCTGAATGGTTGACACCTGACGGACGTTCTATTAATAAGGAGGGGATAACTCCGGATATTATAGTAGAGATGACTCCGGAAGATATTGAAGCAAATGTTGATCCCCAGTTGGACGAAGCTGTTAAGCTATTAATTGAGCAGTAAACAAGTTTTTCAATCTCTGTTATAATCACAGCTGAAAAATGATTATCCGGTAAAATTATCGCATGTTGCTGGAAATTGGAATTACGGCTATAATTGATGGGAAAAATTGTATCAAGGCAAAATATTCTAATAAATTATTGTAGTAAATTATATATATTATGAAAGTATTATTCATCAAGGACGAGAAACCAAATGTGAAAAAAGGGCAGGTTAAAAATGTGACGGATGGTTATGCTAGAAATTATTTATTCCCAAGGCAAATAGCTGTGCCATATACTAAATTGATAGACCAGCAGGTAAAATTGGAAAAAGAAAATGAGCTGAAGAGTGAGAAAAAAAAGGTGAAAAAGGTTGAAAAGATGTATGATATATTGAAGGATAAAAAAATTGTCATCAATGCAAATGCAAGTGAGGACGGAACGCTTTATGCCGGAGTCGGGAAAAAGGAGATTATAAAAAAAGTACAGACTTTGTATAAGGTTACTTTGGAAGAGAGTCAGATAATTCTTGAAAAACCGATAAAAAATATCGGGGATCACGAAGTTGGGGTGCAGGTTGAAAATGATAAACAGTTTAATTTTATTATTAGTATTAATAAAGAATAATTTCGCCTTTATCCGAAGGTGTTAATAATTTTAAAATCAAATGCCGAAATCAAAGAAGAGAACAAAATATATATTTGTCGTTGGTGGTGTAATGTCGTCAGTAGGAAAAGGAGTCACCACTGCTTCAATCGGCAGAATTCTGCAAAGCAGGGGATACAATATCGCAACGATCAAATGTGATATGTATATCAATATTGACGCAGGTACGATCCGTCCAACAGAACACGGAGAGGTTTTTGTCGGTGAAGACGGGATTGAGGCAGATCAGGATCTTGGTAATTATGAAAGATTTACCGGAGTAGATTGTACTGCCGATAATTACATTACTACCGGTCAGGTATACCGTGAAGTAATTAGAAAAGAAAGAAATCTGGAATATGCCGGGGAGGATGTCGAAGTAGTACCGGATATCCCGAACGAAATCATCCGACGAATAAATATTGCGGCAAGAAAAAACAAGGCGGATATTGTGGTGGTAGAAATCGGCGGAACCGTGGGTGAGTATCAGATAATGCTGTTTCTGGAAGCGGGCAGAATGCTGAAATTAAAATATCCAGAAGACGTGGCGTTTGTTCTGGTCAGCTATTTACCGATTCCAAGTGTGATCGGAGAGATGAAGACAAAACCGACTCAATACGCAGCCAGAACGCTGAATTCCGCTGGAATACAGGCTGATTTTATTATTTGCAGGTCAGAAAAGGTATTAGATAAGCCACGCAGAGACCGGTTGGCTACATTTTGTAGTATTCCCAAAGACCACGCTATTTCCGCGCCCGATTTGGAAAGCGTCTACGAAGTGCCTATGATATTTGAAAAGGAACAGCTTGGAGCAAAAATGCTGAAAAAACTCAATCTGAAAGAAAAGAAGAATGATATGATTGAGTGGAAAAAAATGGTGCAAAGGATTAAAAACTCTAAAAAAGAAATTAAGATTGGTGTCGTAGGTAAATATTTTGGTACCGGCAATTTTACCCTGGCGGATTCCTATATTTCCGTGATTGAAGCGATAAAACATGCGTCCTGGTATCACAACCGCAAGCCGCAGTTAACATGGATTGATTCAGAGGAATATGAACGGAATCCAAAAAAAGTATCCGAGCTGAAAGCGTATGACGGAATAATAGTACCGGGTGGTTTTGGATCAAGGGGGATAGAAGGAATAATTAAAGCGATAAGGTATGTAAGAGAAAATAATATTCCATATTTGGGATTGTGTTATGGTATGCAGCTGGCGACAATAGAAATTTCTCGGAATGTTCTAGGACTTTCAAAAGCGAATACCGTGGAAGTAGATAAAAATACACCGCATCCGGTGATTCATCTTAATCCGTTTCAAAAGAAGAATATCAAAGAAAAAAGTTATGGCGCCACAATGAGACTGGGTGCATATCCTTGCGTGCTCGATACTGATTCACTAAGTTTCGCGGCGTATAAAACAAAAAATATATCAGAACGGCACAGGCACAGATATGAATTTAATAATGCGTATAAAGCAAAGCTAGAAAAAGCCGGAGTTCGTTTTGCCGGGATTTATCCAGAAAATAAACTTGTAGAAATTATTGAACTGAAAAATCATCCATGGTTTGTCGGAGTGCAATTCCATCCAGAATTTAAGTCGAGACCCCTAGATCCGCACCCGCTTTACAGGGATTTTATTGCGGCGAGTATCAAAAGACAATTGAAAAATAAATAGCAGAATAAAAAAAGACCCCATTTGCCGACCGGCAGAGGGGGTCTTTTAGATTTATAATTTTACTGCGTTACTACTTCAACAACTTTGGAATTCTGGAGTTTGCCAGTGTATTTTCTGAGTTTTATGGATTTAAACTTAACTATTCCGCTGACAACCGCGTATAATGTGTCATCGGATCCGCGTTTTACATTTTTTCCTGCATGGAATTTTGTACCACGCTGTCTGACGATAATTTGACCAACATTCGTCTTTTGTCCGCCGGAAACTTTAACGCCGAGTCTTTTTGATTGCGAATCTCTGCCATTTTGGGTAGAACCGCCTGATTTTGTGTGTGACATGAATCAATTCATTAATATTTTACTAACTTTACCATTCTAAATAAAACACGCAGTTGTGTCAAGAGCCAGTTATTTGACTGCTTTTGGACGAAAAACTATCAATACAATAAACACAACTAGTATCAAAGATCCAAAAATTGCAATGGTTGTTGTTAGAGATGATTTTTCTGTATTCGGCATATCCGGATTCGGTAAATCAAGCTTTGTTTTTGCGATTTGTCCGGAGTTATCTTCAAGCAACGGATAGCCGTTATAAGCTTTGAACCCGTCGGTAAGACCGTCACCACTTGTATCTGGATTGTATGGGTTAGATCCAAATGCGGTTTCAACAACATCGGGAATTCCGTCCAGATCGGAATCCTTAGCTTTTTCCTGTCCGCCTGTAGTTGCTTCCATTATTGCCTGGATAATTCTTTGGTCGGGTGTTCGAGAGGGGGTATTGTTATCTTTGATTAAAGGGCTAAAACCGTGATTTTCCTCAAAACTGTCTTTGAGCCCGTCATTGTCTGAGTCAGGGTTTGAAATGTCAGTTCCTATTTCTCCTTCTTCAGTGTCAGTCAGGCCGTCATTATCCTTATCAGGAGAATTCTGAATTGGCTCGTTTGAATTGGTGGAAATATTACTATTACTGTTAATATTCAATGGGACAGATGTATTCGTATTCAAATTGAAATTTGAATTAATCGGTATGTTGACATTTATATTATCACTATTGGTATTTTGATTAACATTTTCATTGCCGTTAAAGTTCAAATTCGAATTACTATTTTGATTTACATTTGCATTACTATTCTGATTGGAATTTAAATTAAAATTCTGGTTTACATTATAATTTTCGATCGGAGTACTGTTGGAATTTCCATCAAAATCCGGGATACTGCCTCCGGCATTATCCACATATATTCTGTTAATATCACTGATATACGTTAAGTTGTTTGCATCGACGGCAACCGCATGTACACGGTAAACACCGTCAATGGACTCGTCAGTGCTCCAGGTATATTCCCACACATTGTTTCCGACATTTATACCTTCATATGTAAAAGTAAATCTCCCACTTTCGTCTAGAAAGTAGAACTCAACCTTAGCTGCGGGAGAATTAGTTTCGGCGCTGGCGAGGATGTTACCACTTAATAATGCGCCATCTTGCGGATTATGCAGATTTACTTGAATCTCTTCTCCATTCACCTGAATGATAAAAAACAAATTAATAAATAAAAATCCAGTTATCGTAAACAGAGTAATAAATATTGAAGGAATGGTAATTGCTTTTATAATTTTCATATTTATTTTTCTTCCCAGGAAATAATTGAGTATTCACCTAATGTCGGGAAATTAGGCGGGGGTGCGAAATAAAGATTGGAATCAAAATCTAAATTTCTAAACTCATAACCGGTGCCGTCTGTGTAGGCAAATCCATAGCGTTGATTTGTGGCAAGTGATCCAAAAAGCGTAAGCGTATCACGATATACGTTATTTGCGCATCCAGCGGGATTTTGGGTATATCCAGACCGGTCCGCATAGTAATATCGTCCTACACGGCCATTTTGCGCTATAACGGCCGCATCAATACGCAGGTTATCTTCACTGTAGAACCCAACCGAAATGTCAGTTTGTGCTATTAAACCGATTACATCCGTACCGTCATAGTTTGTATACTTTAAATCATTATTTACTATAATTGTCGCATCTGCAGACGCAAGCGGTTCTCTGGCTGCGGCAACTGTAACACGCTGGCCATTAATCTGTCCGTCTATCCAGACATCATCTTCAATAAAAATAATCTGATTCGTCGGCATTGGCAGTCCAATTGAACTTTGACCTTTATAGGTAAACTGGCTCTGATTGCCGATTGACCACATATCCGAATAGTTATACCACCAGAAAAACCATCGGTAACTGCACTGGCTTTGTGATGTAACACGCGTAATATCGACTGTGTCGTTTGCATTAAATTTTATATGATATCCTTGTGCTCCGGATGCGCCTAGATAGATGCCGTTGGCAATCGCTTTTGCTTTTAAATCTGCTAAATCAACCGTTATTCCGTCGAAATTCACAGGTGCGACCGGGAATACACGACCGGCGCCAAAAATATCCGAACGGACCGGAACAGCAGATGGTGGTAGGGGGTCAACGGGGGATCTGTGGGTATGTACGCCGAACTCTTGCGCACCCGAATGATCCGGATCGTCATACTGATCCCTTGTTGACGAAATAACATTGTGCGCCAAGCCGTCAAATCGAATACCGTCATTGGAGTGTACCGGCCCCCATATTTCCGTGCCTTCACCAAAACGCATTTCGTCGTTGGCAACAACGGCAAAACTAGAAAATGCCGGATTGCCTAGCTTAAGCGAAACAGTTCTTTTAATATCAGGGCTTTCGGTTAAATACCCCGTGGATTCGATTGTCACAATTGTTGAACCGCTGGCGGGTGGGATGATATTTAATGAATACTGGCCAATTACATTTCCATTAATGTCGCGATAATCATGAATATACGGACCCGCATGTCCTGTATCATCCGTGAAATCATCCGTAACATGTGCCAAATGCCACCGGTAATAATTAACACCAGCCTCGGCAATCTCAAATGTTTTTTGCTCTCTGATTTTTGAGTTTGTAATTTTTGCCTGACTGACAACGTATGATGAGGCGGCAACGATAAGAATTAGGAATATGCTCGAAAAGACTAAAAGCATGACGAGGGCAAAACCGGAACTATTTTTATATTTGCTATCAGATTGGTACATGTGTCTTTTTACTGAATTAAAAATTGGTTTTAAGATTTCTTATCATAATACTTGTTTCTATTGATATTGGAGGAGGTGGTTGATTGAGATCAATATCAACGCTAAATTTCATATGAACTAAACGTACATCCGCAAGGTTTATCGGATGGGTTAGTGGACTTCCTGTACCGGTGTAATTTTCATCAAAATAAGTGAAAATGGGCCCTGTATCTACAATATTGTTGACAATAGTGGTGACGGTCTCACTGGTGCTCGGCGGATTTATAATGCCTTTTTGAAAGCTTGAACCGGAAAGGAAATATCTTAAACGTTCTCTGCTTTCATCGGAGTCAATATTGGAATAGAAGATAATTGACCGTTCGTCAGCGCTGGCCAGGAGGTATGCGCCAGTGTCGGCGTTTTGTGCTTCCCGCAATTCTTTCGCAATGGATTTCATAACTTTTCTTGATGTATCCTGTGCCAATGCTTGGTCACGTGACTGATTAAACAAATCATTACCCTGCACGACAAATTGATAAATTATCGATGTCAGAATACCCATAATACCAAGAACAATGATGATTTCAATTAAGGTAAATCCGTAATTCTTTATGTTTTTTTTATACTTCATTTACAATTGGTTAAGAAAATACTCTGCTTGCGTTGTACCGTTTACTGTGACGGATGTATTCATAGTTTCATAGCCGGCCAGAGAAATATCTATCGAATATGTACTGGCGCTTAGATCGCTGAAAAATACTTGACCGGGCGGTACACATGCCGATGTATAGCCGAGTTGAATACTGGATATAACCGGCGAATATGAAACATCATCTGTGGACAGATAAATTTTATATTTTATATACTGGTCATCGTTGTGGCTTTCGTGAATTTGAGTTCCGCTTGTGGTATAGTAACTCCCGCTTGTTCCATCCGGACCGATAAAATTCCAGGTTGTATTATCAGTATTTGATGCGATTTGTATCGCAACACTATCCGGGCCCGTCTCTGCTTGTTGCGAGAAAGGAATCCAGGTTAATGTGCCAAAGGTGCTGCTAGTACCTGTATTAAATGATGATGATGTAAGGTATCCTTCTGGTTGGAATGATTCTAAAGTGTAGGATACTGAAATATCCTGAATAACCGGCGTAACCTGTGGATCTGTTGTAGAAAGTTCAGCTCTGAATATTAAACTGTCGCCAGCTGTTATAAATTCATGATCAACATCTGCTGTGACCGGCTCAAAATTTACACCGCCGTTTGCTGACAAGAAATATGAAATTGATTGCCCGTTTAATGATTCGTTAACAGTTATTTTTGCTTTGGTTAATCTGCCTAGTTCAGAATTAAGTTTTATCGTTTGACCGACGCCTGTCAGCATGTATTCTCCGGAATTATCAGCAAGCTGTATCTGTTGCATACTCGTATTCCAATCAGCGGTGGTCGCTAATGCGTCTTTGTTGTTGCTATTTGCAATACTATCATAGAAATTGCCGGATAATTCAGAGGATTTTAGTGTAATACTGCCTGAAGTTGAATTTGTATCAATCGTTCCGGAATCATCGTCATATTTTGTCATATCGGTATAATCTGCTTGTCCCGGCCCCCCTGACCATTCGTTTTGCAAAAAGAATCCAATTCCCGTAAGTTTTGACTCGTCATAACCAACTTTGGTCAATCGCACATTCGCGGAAGTTAATGCAACATCAGTCCCGGCGTCTTTTACGGAAACCCTCAGGGAATTTGTAGTATGATCAGCTAATACAAATGAAGTTGTTTGCGATGTATTTGGCAGAATATTAAGCAGTACAGGCGGAATTATTCCCGCAATATCATAGGCAGTTGATGTTTCAAGTAGAGTGTAATTATCCCATTCTAAATTTGATAAAAGCAGGGTTCCGGATCCGTTAGTCGGTGGTTCTGAAGAATATTTCAAATTATCCGGATCGGTTCCGATCAGTTTCTCTCCCCAGATTGAAAGTGAAATATTCGGTATCGGTTCACAGGTGTCATTTACAGTATTGATCATAAGTGAACTTACAAGATCAATTGCAAAACTTACTTCAGTTACATCCTCTGTTACGATTGTAAGGTCCGGTTTGGTTGGATGAGGAAGGCTAACAAGATCAACAGCATGGGTAGAATCTAGGCTGTAACCATCTTTTGTCACTTCCACATGATAACCTTCGATGCTCGGAGGCAAACTCAGGACCTGCAAGTTACCGGAATTATCCGTTGTATTCGTTATGTCAATCCAAGGATTGATTGTATTGTTGGTAATATGGACTGTTGCTTGCGGGACCGGCTGACCGGACGCATTAAAAACTTGGATTAAAAGCGATCCTGTGTTATCCGCAGACTCTAGTCCTTTTGGTGAAATAAAAGTTGACAGAAGGACTGCGTCAACAGCCGGTCTGTTCCATCTTACGCTTACTTCAGCTTTCTTATAATCATTTGGAGTCGTATCTTGTGGTTTTCCAACAATTGTACCGGCAGCATTCCCGTCAAACGGATCATCAAAATAATCAATGCGGGTTTCAACTATAAACTCAAAACTATTCTGGTTACGCAGTTCATATGACAGTATGTCACCAACCGGCCAGCCTGTGGTGGTCCCGACATCTGAATATGGCATGTTTCTGATGATTTCCAGTTTTTCATTTGCAATTTCAGTTGCTGTAACCCTCGATCTAGATACGGCCAGCGCCTGTATCCCTTTGTCTAATCCGGAAATAACAAAAATACCGGAAGTAGCGAATATTCCTATCACAACCAAAAGCTCTATTAACGAGAAACCCCTTTGGTGCTTATTCTTTATTTTCGCTTTATACATTGAATTATATTATACCATAAAATTGAAAAAGTCGTACAAATTGACACATAGGCTATAAAAAGATATTTTATCTGTATCAATAAAAATATGAATCTACCGAAAAAAAATAGAATATATCTTGATTTTGCGGCTACTACACCGATGGACCCACTGGTTCTGAGGGAGATGCAACCGTATTTTAGTGAAAAGTTCGGCAACCCGAATAGTCCGCATGAAACTGGCAGAGAGGCGCTGCTTGCGGTAGATTCCGCGCGAGATAAAACTGCTGAATTATTCAACTCTGAATCAGAAGAAATTGTGTTTACTTCCGGTGCCACGGAAAGCAACAATCTCGCCATCCGTGGAGTAATAAAAAAGTATCAAAAAGTTTTAAAAATACCTGAAATAATAACAACAAAGATTGAACATCCGTCCGTTCTGAATACTTGTCGAGATCTTGAAAGGCAAGGTGTCGTTGTGAAATACTTGCCGGTTAAAAATAATGGAATTGTAGACGTCAGTAAATTAAGCGAATTAGTATCTGAAAATACGGCGCTCATATCAGTAATGTACGTGAATAATGAAATCGGTACAATCCAGCCTGTAAGAGAGATAGGTAAATTTGTGACAAAATTAAATTTACAGCGAAAAACTCCCATTACATTTCATACGGATGCAGTACAAGCAGTAGGATCTTTGAATTGTGATGTAAAACATCTCCATGTAGATTTACTTTCGGCCTCCGGACACAAAATATACGGACCGAAGGGAGTGGGTTGTTTATATATAAAATCAGGAACACCAATTATGGGGATCCAAACCGGAGGAGATCAGGAGTCCGGGCTTCGTGCGGGCACGCTGGATGTTCCGTCAATTGTCGGATTCGGAAAGGCAAGTGAACTATGTATAAGAAGGGGAGTAGGTGATAAAAAAAGAATGTCAAAACTTCGAGACTGGGCATTTACGGAAATTATGCACTTTTTGCCGGAAGCTCAAATATCAGGTGAAGTGGGGGATTTAAGAATCCCAAACAATCTTCATTTACGAGTGGATGGAGTGGACGGAAACGACATTATGTTCCTGATGGACAATAAGTTTAATATTTCTGTTTCAACCGGGTCAGCCTGTACAGTGGGTGCTGCGGAACCATCAAAGGTGCTTCGTGAAATGGGTATCAATAAAACTAGACTCCGAGAAGGAGTCCGTGTAACAATCGGCAGGACAACAACAAAAGCTGAAATGATTGCATTTATAAAAGCCTATGTGAGTTGTATCGCGATAATAAAAAAGTAATTCACTAAAAAGGATTCAGCTCGGAACTGTCAACTGGATTTTTTAGTTTTGTTTTTTCTTTAGAATTATTTATAACTTGTTCAAAGAGAGTCTGATTGATTACCTCTTTTTTTCTAAGCACTAAGGCGGGATCAATCAGTGTCCGGTCGTAAAATGGTATAAAGACGTTTTGGTATAAAAAAAATAAAATATACATAGCGTAACCGATAATTGCAATATAGATGGCTTTATTGCTGTTTCTTTTTATATAGCCGTAGTATTTGTCGATTGGAATTGTTGATTTCATTTTCATATTATTGCCAGTAAACTCTAGCGGATATTTGAATGCTGATTTGTTCACTTTGAGTTGCCTGTGATGTTTTTTGACTTGAAAGAGAGACTGAATCAATCAGTAAATAGAAGGGTTCTTGTTCGATTGATTTTGTCCAGTTGATAATATTAGAATAAGATGTATTGAAAGCAATGTTTAATGTGCTCATATATAATCCAGATTCCTGGACAACTGGATTGGATAAATTTAGAAGTTGATCACTAATCTCATACTTTTTAGCGACGTTTTCAAGTATGGTAATGAGTTCTAATGTGTCCTGTTGAGAAAAAAGTGATGAAGATACCAGGTCGTTATTTGAACCGATTTCCTTAATTTGTCTTTCTAATCGGACTAGGTCATGTCTTTGCTGTGTGATAAATTCATAATTAACTCTTTGATCATAGATATCATTACCAAGAGAGATAATCTTTTTTTGCTGTGGTATTACTGTAAAATTAATTATTAAAAATACCGCAGCAATGCCTAATATGGAAATAATCAAAAGTTTAATTTTTGGAGTTAATTTCATTTTGTTATTCGGCGTTTTGAGGATTAAGTATTACTCTTCCACTCAACGTAAAAGATATATTTTCTTTTGACAATAAATTTGATATTGGAGAATCAATATTCTCAAAAAATGGAGATATCTCTAAATTATTCTTGAATGACAGTAGAGAATCTCTAGTTTCGGCCGTCCCTGAAATTTGAAACGTTCCGTTAGATTTTTGTATTGAAAGGGAGGACAATACAACGCCATCAGAGATTCTATTGCCGATTTCGATAAAAATATCCGACCATAATATATACTCCAGCTGGATACTAGATACATTTTGGACAAGCGAATTAAAACTGATTACGGACTGACCGAGATTTAGCGATTCATTGCTCTCTGTTTGTTCTTTAATGGCAACGGTCTCTAGAGTCAGTTTATCTAGCTTATTCTGAAGAATCATCTGAGAAAAATATAAAAACGAAACAATAATCAGCAATATGACAATTGTGATCAAAACCAAAAATTGAACTAGCTTGTAGTTTTTCTGAAATTGATTTTCCACTCTTTGAGCGGGTGATGTGAAGTTAAGATTTATCATATTCCAGGCCTCTAAGCGCCAGCCCTATTGCCGTTGTATAGGACGTCTGCGTTTTAGCATTTATAAAATCCACATTATTTTGGGTAACATTCAGTAGAGAATCACCCTTCTGAATTTTTATTTTTAATTTTGTGATAAGTTTATTTTCCAGATCAATAAGATTTGCACCGCCGCCAGTTAATAATATGCTTGAGATATGACTCTTATCCGTATAGTGGTCCTGGTAGAATGAAATAATCTGTTTTATTTTACTAACTAGTGTTTCAAATTGATCGTTGAGTACAGCTGCAACCGCTCCTTTTCCAAGTGTTTTACTTAATCCACAAAGTCTTTTTGCTTTTTCGGCTTTTTCATATGAAAGAGAGAGGTTTTTCATCAGTAAGCTAGTCATAAGATTTCCGGAAATAGCCGTATCTGCTGATGTAAATTGAATTGTCAGATGGTCAAATATTATAAAACTCGTCCGGTCCAGGCCGATGTCGATTATCAATATTCCTTCATTCGGATTAGTCGGTTTGGCTGGTGTAATGGCCCGGACAATTGCGGAAGATTCTATTTCCAGAACGTGGGGAATTAGTTTCGCCTTTGCAATCACTGCTTGATATGAATCGACAATTGACTTTGGTACAGCGCCAACAAGCACAGATTCAAAATCAGTGTCATTATTTATTGATTTCCAATCAATATACATACTGGTAAGATCATCGGGAATATGGTTTATCAGTTCAGATTGTACAATTTCGTCTGTTAATTTTGTATCATTTGGTAGGTGTAATACTTTGATAAAACTTTTTCTTTCCGGAACACAGGCAGCAACTTTTTTTGAGTTTGGGTGTTTTGGTTTTGCATTATGAATCAGTGAGGAAATTAACGGGAATAAAAGTTCCGGTTTAGAAATTTCCCCTTCATTAATGATTCCCGGAGTAACTGAAATCTCACTTGCTGATTCAATGATAATTTTTTTCCTTTTTTTCTTTAAGGAAACCAGTCTTAATGTCCTGTCGCTGATATCTAATCCAAACATTTATTATATTTGTCCGACTAATGAATAAATAGGCATGATAACCGCTAAAGCGACGCCACCGACAGCAACTCCGATTACGAGCATCAAAACAGGTTCGATAACCGCCGCCAGATTGTCCATGGTATTGGCAACTTCTTCCTCATAAAATATTGCCATATCTTCGGTTGTCGCGTCGAGCGTGCCTGACTCTTCACCAATATTGATGATTTGAGTAATAAGAGGAGGGAACAAGTCAGGATTTTTTTCCAGTGTCTGGCAAACTGACACACCT